>CALENB010000330.1 GCA_937910235.1 uncultured Myxococcales bacterium
GGTGTCCGGCGCAGGGCCCCGGAAGAGCTGCATGGCGCGTCCACCAAGACCCGATCGAACAGGCCCAGGTCGTTGTCGTGCGCGGCGTTGTCGTGATGCGCGCGCGGGCGGACCAGCTGCTCCAGCCCAGCCCGCCGCGCGCGACGCTTGCACTCGCCGAGCCGCTTGCTGTGCACGTCGAGCGCGACGATCTCCCCCTCACCGCCCATCGCGGCGGCGAGCGCCAACGACTTCCCGCCCGCGCCGGCGCACCAATCAGCGACGCGATGGCCCGGCTGCGCGTCGACCTGCTGCGCGAGTCGCTGCGAGCCGGCGTCTTGCAGTTCGAAGCCGCCTTCATGAAAGAGCGGCGTCGATGTCAGCCGGGCCGAGCCCAGGCAGATCAGCGCGTTCGGCAGGTCGGGCGGAGTGAGGGTGCGCACGCCATGGTGCAGCACCTCGGTCGCGACGTCCCGCATAGTGGAGCGCTGGTTGTTCACGCGTAGGGTCGGGGGGCCGCGCCGCCCCAGATAATCGAGCGCCAGCGCGGTGTGGGGTGCGCCGAGCCCATCGCGCAACGCCGCTAGGAAGTCTGGATGCACCCCCGCGACCACGGCCTCTGCGGCGTCTTGCGGCAGTCGGCCGATCGCGGCCCGCGTCGCCCGCAGCGCCTTGCCGAGCTGCCGTCGCGGCGCTGGCAGCCGCTCGGCGAGATCCTTGCGTCGTCCGAGCAGCTCATCGAGCGCGGACTGCTCGCCCGGATCTTTGTGGGTCAGCGTCTGGCCGTGGGAGTCGACGTCGGCGAGCGTGAGGCAGGCGATCAGGCCCGCATCCGTCGGCCGCAATAGGCGTGGATCGGGCGCTTGGTCCACGGCCCCGCCGGTCATCGCCAACGCGGCCATTTGCAGGCGACTCAGGTTGCGGAGTGCGTACCAATGCAGCGCGCTCAGGGCGGATCGCTCCTTGCTGCCGAGGTGCGTGCGTTCAGCGAAGGTGCTCGCCAGCGCTTTGCCGGCGTAGCGGAGATCGCGCTCAAACGTGCCGGCGAGCGAGTCGATCAGCGCCTCCAAGCCCTGTGGTCGGATGAACAGCGGGATCTGTCCGCGCGAGGCGGCGTCGCGGCTGGCGAGCAGACTGTTCATCAGCAGCGCGAAAGCGCGGCCACGATGCGAGACGCGGTGTTTGGCGCCCGGGCTCGCTTCACCGAACGTGCGGCCCAGGTCTGGGCTCATGAACACAGGATCGTAGCCAAAACCGCTGGTGCCGCGCAGATCGGCCAGAATGTGGCCGTACGCTTCGCCGCGAAAGGCGCGCCACGGCAGGCCGTCCGTCGTGTAGCCACAGCCGGGCCCCTCCGCCGCGGGCCCACAGAGCACCAGCGCGCACACAAAATGCGCGCCGCGCTCGGCCTGCGGCAACCCGTCGAGCGCCGCGACCAGCTTCTCGATGTTGCGCTGATCGTCGCTCGGTTCACCCGCAAATCGCGCGCTGCGGACGCCCGGCGCGCCGTCGAGCGCGTCCACCATCAGCCCGCTGTCGTCAGCCAGCACTGACAGGCCCGTCGCCCGGCAGGCGCTCGCTGCTTTGAGCAGCGCGTTGCCCACGAAATCCGGGGCGTCTTCGTCGACGTGCGGCAACCGCCCGTTCTTCGCGTCTCGCCACTCGGCACCAGACCGCACCTCGATGCCCACCGGCGCGCAGAGCTCGTGCAGCTCACGCAGCTTGTGGCTGTTGCCTGTGGCGAAGAGCAGGGTGATGGGGGGCAGCGACGACAACACCCGCTTGGCGTCGTGCTCGTGACCCTGCTGCGATCGACCCTGCTGCGATCGACCCTGCTGCTGGCGCTGGTCACCCTGACGCTGCGCCTGCATCTGCTCGCTGCGGCTCTGGCCGGCGCGCTGCTGCGTGGCGGGCTGCTGCGCCGGGCGTTGCGTCCGCGCGAGCGGTCTCCGACCGTCTGTGGGTCGCGGTGCGTCGGAATCGCTGGGTTTGCGTGGCATGGGGTCTCCGTGGAGCGATTCGCACACCACGTCGAAACGGCGCGCTCCGCGAATCACGGGCGGGTTGTAGCGGATCGGCCGCGCGCCGGAAAGCGGCAACACCAAGCGCCCGGCAGGCCGTCGTCTTGACCGGCTCGGGTCACGAAGCTACCGTTCGGTCGTTCCGCGAGATGAAACGTCTACATTCGCAGGACTTTTTCGCATCGCACACGTCGTACCAGTCGGAGACCATGCAGTACCGCCCCGCCCTCGCCAGTTTCGTCTCGCTCCTCGTCCTCTTCAGCGCCGTCGCCGCCTGCAGCGGTCAGCACCTGAAGGACCCAGATGGCGACGGAGTCCGCGCCAGCGCGCGCCCGTTCTTGAAGGGTGGACCCACTGAGGACCATCTCAACACCCGCATCGGCGACCGCGAGGACTGGCGGTTCATTCAGCCGGCTCGGAAGGGTCAGATGGAGATGCGGATCTCGGTCGGCAAGTGGAAGGAGTCGACGGTGAAGGGACACGTCACCATCTTCACGGAAGTGGGTGACCGCATCGCGGAGAAGCCGATGCCCGAGGGCAGCGGCACGATGAAGTTCCGCTTCGATGTTGAGAACGACATGCGCTACCTCGTTCGATTCCGAGCCAACGTGGGGCTCGGCGAATACGCAGTGGAGGTTGATTTTGCGCGGAGCGTCTGCGACTCGTGCACGTCCGACCAGCTGTGCGAGAACGAGAAGTGCGTCGCGAAGCCGGTGGTCGTCGTCAAGCCCAAGCCTAGCAGCGGGCATCGGTCGCCGAAGCCGAAGCCGAAGCCAAAGAAGGCAGCCGGCATCACCTGCAAGGTCATCGACGCGCGCGTGAAGGGGACCGGCTCGCTGTTAACGCTCACGGCCGGTGACAACAAGGGTGTGAAGAAGGGGATGACCGGCACCATCCATGGCCTGCGCGGTGGTAATTTTCGCGTGATTGCGGTCTACCCGACGCGCTCGAAGGCCGCCTGCAAACTGCCGCCAAACAAGATCTACGGTCACACTACGGCGACGATCCGCTAGGGCGACGTGCGGACCGCCGTCGCCATGGTCTCCTGGGTCTCTGCCACAGCGCCAAGCCGGCTCGCGTTCGCGCTGAGTCTGCTGCTGGTCGCCGCGTGCTGTAGCCGTCAACACCCCGTCACATCTGGCGCCCAGGCCAACCACGCGGCTGCTCGGGGCACTTCAGGTGCGTCCGGTGCCAAGCGTTCGCGTTCCCAGCCTGCCCCGGCGTCCCTCACCGCCGTCCCTCACGTGACGCTGGTCGCGTTGTCGGATTGGCAGGGGGTCATCAAACCTTGTGGCTGCACCGAAGAGCTGCAGCGCGGCGGTGTCGAGCGGATCGCGGCGTGGCTGACCGATCTGCGCAAACAGGACGACTCCGTGGTGCTGGTGCACGCTGGCGCCGCCCTCGCCGAGGACGACCCGCCGCATCGAGGCCAAGAGCAGCAGCGGCTCGAGCGCGCTGCGACGTTTTCCACCATTCTGGCGACGCTCAACGTGGCCGCGGTCGCGCTATCGAGCGAGGATCTCAGTCGCGCCGGTGTCGGCACGCTCGTCGAATCGGGCGCTTGGCCTGTGGTGTCGGCGGGGTGGACCGGCGGCATCAAGCGGGTCGTCGCGCACCGCATCGTCACCACCGGCAGCGGGCTGAAGGTCGGGATCTTCGGGCTCGACCCGAAGGCGGGGGATCTGGCGCGGGCGAAGGCGCTCGCTACGGAGCAGGTCGCGCTGCTGCGTGGCCAAGGGGTGCAGATCGTCGTCGCGCTCAGTAATTTGGGGATGCGTGACAGCCGCCGGGTCGCCCGCGCGGTGCAGGGCCTCGACGCCGTTGTGCTCGGGCGTGTGCCGCCCAAGACCGAGCCGGTGCTGGAAGGTGAGCAGGACGGCGACGCGTGGATGCTCATGGCGCCGCGCCATGGTGCCTACATGGCGACGCTGACACTCGCGGTGAATGGCGCCGAGTCGTTGAAAGACGCAGGGCCGTGGCAAGACGCGACCGCCTGGCTCCCCGGGGCGGTCCAGGGCTTGACGCAGCGCATCGCCGCGCTTGAAGCCGACCTGAAACGGTACCGCGGCCCCGGTCAAACTGTGGCCACGCGTCGCGCGCTCCCCTTCTTTGAGCGACAGCTACAGGAGCTCACGAGAGCCCGGGATCGCGCCGCCACAGCGCAGGGGCGACCGCTCCCGACCGGTCGCGTGGCCGGCTACGCGTCCGTCGGCCTCGCGTGGTCAAGACCCACCGATCCTGCCGTCGTCGCGCTGGTCAAAGCCTACGACGCCAAGGTGGGCGCCATGAACGCGAAGCTCGCCAAAGACCCGGTGCCGGCGCTGGCCGGTCAGGCGACCTATCTCGGCGAGGCGGTGTGCACGAGCTGCCACCAGGGCCCCTTACGGTGGGCCCAGCACGACAAGCATCACGACGCCTGGGAGACGCTCGAGAAGGCTGGAAAAACCTTTGATCTGGACTGCGTGCCGTGCCATGTCACAGGCTGGCAGGAGCCCGGCGGTAGCGCGTTTGGTAACCTCGATCGGTTCGCGCGAGTGCAGTGCGAGGCGTGCCACGGCCCCGGCTCGATGCACCTCGCCGCCGCCGTCAAGAAAGGCCCGAAGAGCGGCATCATGCGGCAGCCCGGCGCGGCGGTCTGCCAGAAATGTCACACGCCTGAACACGCGCCACGGTTCTTGTTTCGAGACTACGCGCCGCGCCTCAGCGCCCCGGGCCACGGGCTTGCCGACGTGCCGCCGCCCGCCAAGGCGAAGTAGCCTGCTCGGTCGCTCCCACCCGGCGCGACCCCTAGCGACACCTATCGTGTGGTGGGCAGCGCAACCGCACGTGCACGTGGTCGGCGTGGCCGCTGGCGTGGCGGATGATGCCGCGGCGCGCGGTGCGACCCGCCGGAAACTGAAAGATGCGGTCCAACGTCGGCTGTGGCACGCCTTCGCGCTCCAGATGACGGTGGAAGCGAACCTGAAGCTCGTAGTCCATGAACATGTACTGAACTTGGCCTGACGAGAGCAACGCGCCCAACAAGGCCCAGGTCTTGACCACGTCGAGGTTGCCCGCGTGCATGGGCCGAAACTGCGACAGGCGGCGGTTGTCGCTGGCGAAATAGCCGATGTCGATGTCGCGCCCGCTCTGATGGCTGCCATGGCCTCGGAGCTTGCCGCCGTTGCGCTTGGAGAGCGCGCCGATCACGACGGGCGCGGTGCGCGGGTACAGCGTCGCCACCGCGCGCGTGGCCCACTGCAGGAGCGCTACGGTCTCCTCTGTGGCCCATCCGGCCGAGTTACGTCGCACATAGCCGGCGCCCTTGGCTGGCAGCAGGCAGCCGTGGTCGAGGCGTCCGTCCGTGGCTGCGCCGATCGAGCGCGTCGGCCCTGTGGGTGGCGCCGCGCATCGCGCCGGCTGCATCTTTGGGCCGCGGGAGTCGGTCGCTGCCTTGGCGCGGTGCGGCGTCTCCACTGCGTCGGCGTCCACCGATGTGCGCGCCCTATCTGGTGAGTCGGGCTCGTCCGGCGCGAACACCATGTGGTCCACGTACCTCGGCGGGCGCACCTGCGGACCCGGACCGCAGGCCGACGCCGCAGCCACAAGCGCCGTCACCGCGACGCCAACCCAGGCACGCCGAGGCGCCGGTGGCCGAGGCCGCGCGGAGATCGTCAACAGCCGTCGCCACCAAGCCGGTCCATGGCGCGGTACACCGGCGCGGCGAGGCGGGGCGCGAGCGACAGCTCACGGAGCCCGGTGCCAAAGAGCACCTCCGTGGCGACCGGATCGGACGCCAACTCGCCGCACAGGCTCACGTCGATGCCGGCCCGCGCGCCCGCTTGCACCACCAGCGTGATCGCGCGCAGCAGCGCGTCGTGTGGCAGAGGCGTCGGGGGGCCGCGCCTAGCGCTGTCGCGGCGGCGCGCGAGCAGGAGCGCGTTCAAGTCGTTGCTGCCGATGGCCAGGAAGTCCGCGTGCGTGACCAGCTCGTCGAGCATGAACAGCAACGCCGGCACCTCGACCATCGCGCCGATCTCGATTGCCTTGGTGATCCCGAAGTGCCGCTGCGCCGCAGCGACCTTCGCGCGCACCCAGTTCAGCTCGGCGGGGTCCGTCACGAAAGGGACCAGGATGCGTAGATGGCCTGCCGGCGCCGCCCGCACCAGCGCTCGAATCTGGGTCTCTAGCAGCTCTGGCCGCTCGAAACGCAGTCGAATCCCACGACACTCGCCAAGGCCGCGCAACGCCTCTGGGAGCTCCTCGTCCTCAAAAGGGCCGGACAGATCGACCAACCGGATCGCAACGGTCTCCGGGGCAAAGTCGGCTAGGACCGCGGAGAACTTCTGCGTGAGCTCGTCTTCCGTCGGGAGGTCCGGTCGGCCGAGGTAGAGAAAAAACGTCCGCCACAAGCCGACCCCGGTGGTGCCGTGCGCGCGCGCCCACTCCGCGTCCAAGCGCAGGTCCAGATTCGCGCGTAGGCGCATCGCCGGCGCGCCCAGGCGGGTGTGCGGCGGCGTGCCGGTCGCGCCGAGCGTCGCCGCGGGTTGGCGTGCGCCTTCGCTGAGCAACTCGACCTCGCCAGAGTCCCCGTCCAGCGCGATGAGTTGGTCGGTGGCGACTGCGCGGCGCACGCCATGTAGGCCCGTGGCGGCCGGCAATCCGGCAGATCGGCACAGCACCGCGACGTGGGACGTGAGCGAGTCCGTCTCAAGCACAATCCCGGCCGCGCCGCGTTGGATGAGCGTGATCACGTCGCTGATCGTCAGGGAGTCGGCGAGGACAATGTCGCCGCGGTCGCACTCGAGGTAGCGCCACGGCGACTGCCCGATCAGCTGCGCCATCAGCTCGCCGCAGAGCCCTTCGACGTCGCGAAACCAGCCTCTAAACTCCGGTCGGGTGAGGGCGGCGAAATGTGAACGCAGATCGTCGAGCGTGCGCTCGAGCGCCCACTCCGCGAGCAGCCCCTCGTCCCGTACGCGTGCCATCGCCGCGCCAATGAACAGCGGATCGGTCAGCACCGCGTGATGGCTCGCGACGAGGGCCTGCACCAGATCGCCCGCATCCGTGATGCCACCGGCCATGAGCAGGTTCTCAGACTGGCGCAGCCCGCCATCGACAACATCGATGGCCTCCTGCAGCCGCGCCACCTCAGCTTGGCGCTTGGCCGCGCCCATAACGGTCCGTTGCGCAACCCTGCGTTGGCGAGAGCGCACGACATGCGCGGGCCCCACCGCTCGACCTGGGGCGCTTGGCGTGCCTAGCCAGCGCTCAGCCACGGGCACCACGACTCTCCCACGACCACTGCTCGTCGAACCCCTGCGCGATCAGCTCCGCGAGCGCGTCCAGCGCCTCGTCGGCGCCTGGGCCACGCGCCACCAGGACCAGGTCAGTCCCCTGCACGGCCTCCAACATGAGCAGGGACAGGATGCTGCGGCCGTCGACCTCTTCGCCGCGGCAGCGGACCCGAACTCTGGCGGAGAACTGACGCGCGAGCGCGACGAAGCGCCCCGCAGGCCTCGCGTGCATGCCGCGCGGGTTCACGATGCGCGCGCGGCGCTCGACGGTCTCGGTCACCGCGGGCCCCGTCCAGGGGCGGCATCTGCGCCGTCGTTAGTCCGAGGAGCGGCCTCGTCCTCGGCTAGCTCTGGCTTGTCGCGATGAGCGACGGTGACGACGGCGATCCGCAGGGTCCGAATGTGCCCCGCCAGGGCCTCTGCCAGCGCCACGGAGCGGTGTTGACCGCCGGTGCAGCCAATCGCGACCGTCACCAAGGCGCGCCCTTCAGCGCGATGCGACGGCAACGTATGATCGAGCAGCTTGATCATGTGCTGCAGATAGACGTCGCCGCCTGCCGACTCCATCACGTAATCACGCACCTCACGGCTCAACCCGGTGTGCGGTCGCAGCGCCGGAACAAAGTGCGGGTTGGCCAAGCAGCGGACATCAAAAACATAGTCCGAATCTCGCGGCAGCCCGTGTTTGAAGCCGAAGCTGCGCACCGCCACCCGCATCGTCCCAACGTCATCGTCACCACCGAAAAGCTCACCGATACGGGCTTTCAGCTCGTGCACGTTGAGTTCACTGGTGTCGATCATGAGGGCTGTACGCTCCCTCAGCATGAGCATGCGTCCGCGCTCTGTTCGGATCGCGTCGGCGATCGAGCTCGCCGCCAGCACGGGGTGTTTACGCCGCGTCTCTGCAAAACGTCGGATCAAGACGTCGTCGGCGCAGTCCACGAACAAGAACTCAACATGTACGCCAGCGGCGTCGAGCGTGTGCAGCGCAGCGTCCATGTCGTCGAGGAACGCGCCAGCTCGCACGTCGATCCCGACCGCCAGCGGCTGGGGTTCCGTGCGGTCGCGCATGGCGTCGTACAGATCTGCGAGCAGCTGTGCGGGTAGGTTGTCGACACAGAACCAACCGAGATCCTCGAGGGCCCGCAGGCAGGTCGACCGGCCCGAGCCGCTGATCCCAGTTACTACTAGCAGGCGGCCCTTCATTCGAGCTCCGTGCGTTCCGGTCGGGGTGGGGTTCCGGTCGCCTCTAGAATCACGCCGTAGGCCTCCTGCGACGTCTTGGCGGCGAGGAGCGCGCTCCGGACCTCTGGCGAGCGTACCAAACGAGCGACCCGGGCGAGAAGACGTAAGTGCAGCGCCTGCGCATCCGCCGGCGCGAGGACGGCAAACACGAGCGCTACTGGCAGATCGTCCACGGCGTCGAATGGAACGGGGCGCGCCATGCGCAGCAGCGCGACGCGCGGCGCCGTGATGAGCGTCGTCGATGCGTGCGGGATCGCGACGCCTTCGCCGACGCCCGTCGAAGCCACCTTCTCGCGCGCAACCAACAGCGCCTCGATCGCGCCGGCCGGCAGCGCGTCGCCGAGCACGTTCGCCGCGTGGCCGAGCACCGCGGCTTTGTCGGGCGCTGGCACGTCGAGAAAGATGTCTTGTGACCGCAGGAAGCGCGTCAACTCAACCACGCCGACCTCCTCTCGTCATCACCGCGCTGGGGCGGGTCGCGCGCTGGGTCTGCCTAAAACATCGCCCGGCGCCGCGATGAGGACGCAATGTTCATCGCCTCGCGGTATTTGGCAACCGTCCGCCGCGCGATGTTCATGCGCTTCTCGGGCAACACGCCAGCAAGTTCAGCGTCTTCGGCATCGAGCCGCGACAGCAACTTGCCTCGGTCCCACTTGCCCTGCAGCACCTCGGCGATCTCCTGATCGCTCAGAGGCGACTTGACGATCTCATGACCGATGAGCTTGCCGATCGCGAACTTGACCGCCTCGCTCGCCATGTCGTCGCCGGTGCGCGTCTCGATGCGACTGTTGAAGAAGTACTTCAGCTCGAAGATGCCCTGGGGCGTGTGCACGTACTTTGACGTGGTCACGCGCGACACAGTCGATTCGTGCAGCCCCACATCGTCGGCGACCTGGCGCAGCACCAAGGGCCGCAGCTGCGACACGCCGTGCTCCAAGAACGGCCGCTGAAACCGCATGATCGACTCCGTCACCTTCTGAATCGTGTTTTGCCGCTGCTGGATGCTGCGGATCATCCACACCGCCTGGCGCATCTTCTCTTGCAGGTACTCTTTGGCCTGCTTGTCGCCGTCTTGTCCGCCAGCGAGCGCGTGCTTGTAGAAGTTGGATACCCGCAGCTTCGGCAGCCCGTTGTCGTTCACCACGACGGTGTAATCCGCGCCGACCTTGTGCACATACACATCCGGGGTGATGTACCGCGCGTTGCCGCCGCTGTAGCGACGCCCGGGCCGCGGCTCCAACGTCTGCAGCAGCTCGATCAGCCGCTTGACCTCTTCCGCTTTGAGCTTGAGATCCCGGAGTATTGGCGCGTTCTTGCGCTTCTCAAGGTTGCCCAGGTGGCGATCGATGAGCCGGTGCAGCATCGGCTCATCCGGGTGCTCAAGCGTCGCCTGCGTCAGCAGACACTCCCGCAGATCGCGGCTCGCGACCCCCACTGGTTCGCAGCGCTGCAGCACCTTCAGCACCTCGTGCACGTCGTCGATTGACACCGCATGCGCCGCCGCGATGGCCCGGGTCGAGTTCCCCGGCACGACCACCGGCTTCATCCCGCGGGCTTCGCCTTCCTCGGACCACTCCGTCAGCTCGTCGTCGGTGAGCCACAGCAGTGACAGGGTGCCGCGCAGATCTTCGGTCTCGATGCCGCGTTGCTCGGCCTTCCGTTTCAACAGCCGGCGCCCGGCATCCGACCCGCCTCCCAGCTCGAGTCGGCTCGGTCGGAAGTAGCCGTCGTCATCCAAATTGCCGATCACGTCCTCGGCGATCTCGACGAGCGCGCTGTCCATCCCCGCGAGCTGCTCAAGCAACACCTCGGACAAGGTCGCATCGCGCGTCAGGGTCTGGTCGAGGGTGGGCAACTCATCGTCGCGAGAGGCGTAGCTTCCGGTCGAGGCGCTCGGCCCGCTCGCGAGGTCGGCAAAATACTCCTGCCAATCGATCTCCTGCCGCTCTTTCTCCGCGCCTTCGCGCGAGTCGAGGCTCGTCACTTCGCCTTCGCCGCCCGTCACGCTCGTCGACGACGAGGCGCCATCGTGGGTGCCTTGCTCTTCGAGGAGCGGATTCTCGTTCAGCGTCTCCCGAACCTGTTCGACCAACTCAGTGCGCGAGAGCTGCAGCAAACGGATCGCCTGCTGCAGCTGCTGCGTCATCACGAGGCGCTGCTCGAGGCGCTGCCCGATGTGGAGGTGGAGGCCTTGCTTGAAGTCCATACGCGCTGTCCTGATGTGTTGTCGCAGCGCCGTCGCGTCAGCGCCCGCTCTCAGGGGACGGGCTCCGAATTGGCACGAATTATAAGCTCATGAAAATGCGTAATTTACGCGATTCCACCGGCGCATTGGTCCGGCGTTTGCATGGGCAACCGCTGCAGTCTATCCGCAGCGCTGACTTGCCACAAGGGCGACGTAGGTTGTGCTCCTGATCACTAGGTCTGCCGACCGATGTTTTCAACGCAAGTCTCGCCCGGCTCGCCTTGACAGTGCCCTGGTCGCCGCCTTCACTTCCGCGGTTCCTGCGAGCCTCGCTCAGTGGGGTCCCTCATTTGCTGGAGAGCTGCCGGTATGTCCAAGCGCGATTACTACGAGATTCTCGGTGTTGAAAGAGACGCAGACGCCGGCGCGCTGAAGAAGGTCTTCCGCAAACTTGCGCTGAAGTACCACCCAGATCGAAACCCCGACGATCCGACCGCCGAGGAGTCCTTCAAGGAGGTCGCTGAAGCCTACGAAGTGCTCGCAGACGCCGACAAACGGTCCCGCTACGACCGCTTCGGTCACGCAGGGCTCGCGGGCGCTGGGCGTGCGCCACCATCGGAAGACATCTTCAGCCACTTCGGTGACATCTTCGGCGACATCTTTGGCGGCGGTCGGCGGACCCGAAATCGCGCAGCTCGCGGCAGTGATCTGCGTTACGACCTTGAGTTAACGCTCGAGGAGGCGGTGCTCGGCGCGAAGCACGAGCTGGTGATTCCGCGTGTGCAGTCGTGTGGCACGTGTGAGGGCAAGGGGTTAAAGGAGGGGGCTCAAGCCACGACCTGCTCGCAGTGCGACGGCTCCGGCCAGGTCTCGCGCCAGCAAGGCCCGTTCATGTTCTCAATGACCTGTCCGCGGTGCCACGGCGGCGGCCGCAGCGTCCGCGAGGAAGACAACTGCGGCGACTGCGGCGGCTCGGGCAAGGAGCGGATCGAGCGCAAAGTCAGCGTCCGCGTGCCCCCTGGCGTCGACACGGGCACGCGGATGCGGGTCTCGGGCGAAGGTGAGGTCGGCGAACGCGGCGGCCCCGCGGGCGATCTCTATGTGGTGTTGGTCGTGCAGCCGCACACCAAGTTTGAGCGCGAAGGTGATGACCTCCACACCGAGATCGAGATCGACATCGCCACTGCGGCCCTCGGCGGCAAGACGGACGTCGATTTGATCGACGGCGGCACCGACAAGGTGCGACTGCCCGCCGGCGTGCAGCCTGACGAACGGGTCCGCATCCGTGGCAAGGGTGTGCCCCACCTCAACGGTAGCGGCCGCGGCGACCTGTACGCGCACGTGCGTGTGCGCATTCCGAAGAAGCTGACCCGCGAGCAGCGCAAGTTGTTCGAGAAGCTCGCCGAGACGGGCCTGAGCGCCGACTGATTACGATCGAAATTGGACCAGATTCCGGGTTGACACCGACCTTTTGATGCGCATACTCACGCGCCCCTCGGGCCCTGACCGCTGGAGCTCACGCTGTGCCGAATGGACAGTTAGAGCGAGGCCAGTAACCCCGACGAATGGAGAAACCAAGATGAATCCGATCGCAGTGACCGCTCAGCCCCGTTACCTTGGTGGTAGCGGAATCGCAAACAAAATCCGTCGCGCCGGCTTGCTGCCTGGCGTGATCTATGGCCACAACACCGAGCCCCGCATGATCGCTTGCGATCCGCGCCCGCTCACGAAAGCGCTCAACAGCTCCTACGGTCCCAACCAGCTCTTGAAGCTGACGGTCACCGGCGAGGACAAAGAGCTGCTGGTGTTGTGCCGTGACCCGCAGATTCACCCTGTGACGCGTAAGCTCCAGCACGTGGACTTCTTCAGCATCACGCCGACGCAGAAGGTCCAGCTCAGGGTCCCGATTCGCCTGAAAGGTCGTTCGGTCGGCGAGAAGCTCGGCGGTCGTCTGATGTTCGTGCGTCGCTTCGTGACGGTCGAGTGCACCGCGGAGACGCTGCCCGACGCGATCACGGTCGAGATGGCGCCTTTCCTCCGCGGCGACATCGTCGGCGTTGAGGATCTGCCTTTCCCGGAGGGCGTCCGCCCGGTCTACCGCAAGGCGTTCAAGATCTTCGAGATCAAGGCGCCACGCGTTGAGAAGGTTGAAGAAGTGGAAGCGGCCCCCGCCAAGAAGAAGTAGCGCCCGAGCGCTCGCTTCATCAGCGGCTGAGGCTCCCCTTTACTCTGCGCGAGTCTGGGGCTCGGCGCTGAGAGACACTGACAAACGATGGACGGGGCGTCCGCCCCAACGAGAACGCTATGGCCGCTGAAAAAGTCGCCAAGCAGCGCCCACCGATTGGGCCGCGGATCCGTGCGGTGGTTGGCCTTGGTAACCCAGGGTCGAAGTATGCCGGCACGCGGCACAACATCGGCTTCCTCGTGCTCGATGAGCTCGTGAGGCGGCACGGGCTGTCGTGGCAATCGAAGTTCAAGGGTCGCTGGAGCAAGTGGCACCGCCCAAACGGTGACGCTGTCCTGCTGCAGCCCGAGACCTTCATGAACCTGAGCGGCGAGAGTGTTCAACCCATGAGCGCGTTTTTTCGGGTCGCGCCGCCGGAGATCCTCGTCGTTCACGACGAGCTCGACCTGCCATTCGGCGAGTTGAGATTGAAGGTCGGCGGGGGCCACGCCGGTCACAACGGGCTGCGCTCGATCGGGCAGCAGCTCGGAGGCGATCAGCGCTTCGTGCGTCTACGGGTCGGGATCGGTAGGCCGGTGAAGGGGGATGTGGCGAGCTACGTGCTCGGCTCATTCTTGCCGGAAGAGCAGGGCTGGCTCGGCCAAGTGGTCGATGCCGCGGCGGACGCAGTGGAGCGCGCCCTCAATGACGGGGTGCTCGACGCGATGAACACCGTCAACGGAACTCGTGTGTGTTGAGGTCAGTCAAAGTTAACTTTGGCGACTCCCACCACCGCGACGGCGCCAACTGGCGTCAGGCGTATCACGCCGAGGACAGCTCTTCAGTGAGCAACGCTCATCTTGAGCCGTGTCCCCGGTCGCGCCGCTCCTCGCTATGTGCATGGTGCACGCTAGCGAACGCAGCACAGTCGCTGCGGAACCATGAGGAGGATCACGATTATGATCATGGGTCGTCTATACGAGACCGTCCTTATCGCCAAGCCGGATTTCGATCCGGAGGGCTTTGAGAAGTTGCACACGCGACTGCTCAAAACCATCGGCGATGAGGGTGGCCTTGAGCTAAAGCTGGTTGACTGGGGGCGCCGCCGACTGGCGTACCCGATCGACGGGCATCGCAAGGGTAATTACTTCTACTTCGGCTACATCGCGTCGCCGGTGTGTCTCACAGAGATCCACCGACAGCTGCGGCTGAGCCAAGAAGTCATCCGCTTCCAGTCCATCACGTTGAGCGGTTCGAAGCCCATGGGTGCTTTCGACATCGAGAAAGAGCGTGAGAAGGTCATCGGGCTCACCCCCGATCCTCAGGACGAAGAAGAGTTTGGTCGTCGCGAGCGAAGCGACTACCGACGTGATGATGATGACGGTGACGATCGCGACGATCGTGACGATCGTGACGACCGCGACATGGGGGACATGTAATGAAGCCCGAAATGCGCCGTCGCCGGAGCTTTGGTCGCCGTAAGGTGTGCCCGTTCTGTGCCGACAAGTCGTTATACATCGACTACAAAACCCCGAGCATGCTCAAGCGTTTCATCACGGAACGTGGCCGCATTGTGCCTCGTCGCATCAGCGGCGTTTGCGCGCAGCATCAACGTAACCTGCAGGTGTCCGTCAAACGCGCCCGCATGGTGGCGCTGATGCCGTACTCAACCACCGGTATCGATTGAGGGGGACTATCATGAAGGTCATTCTTCGAGAGAAGGTGCCGAACCTGGGCAACATTGGCGACGTCGTCAACGTCGCCAACGGGTACGGCCGAAATTATCTGCTACCGCGCAAATTCGCCCTCATGGCGAACGACCGCAACGTCAAGCAGCTTCAGCACCAGCAGCGGATGATGGGCAAACGCCTCGCCCTTGCCAAAGCTGACGCAGCGATGATCGCTGACCGCATGAGGGGGCAACGCCTCGTCGTGAAGAAGCACGCCGGCGAAGAGGGTAAACTCTTCGGTTCGGTGACACCGCGGGAGATCGTCGACCTGCTCGGCGACCGTGGGTTCACCGTTGATCGCCGCGATCTCGACATCAAGGAGCCGATCAAGAGCATCGGCACCTTTGAGGTTGATTGTTCCTTGCACGCTGACGTGAAGAGCACCTTCTTCGTCATCGTCGAGGCACTCGAGACCGAGGCGGACGACGCGCCCGCGATCAGCGCACCAGCTGCCGATGACTCGATCGAGTACATCGAAGGCTACGACGTGTTCTGATTCTGAGCGCGCAGCTCCCGAGTTGTCAGCGCTTGAAACGCGACGACCCGCCCACTCTTCGGAGAGGGCGGGTCGTTTGCGTTTCGGGCCGCGCTCAATGCCGCCGATAGCGACAACAGGCGCACGCCCGTCTGCGAGCCCAGAATTACGGGCTTTTGGCGCGTGTCGCTAGGCCGACGTTGCGCACACCAAGCCCTTGTAGTTTGGCGATGACGTCCATCACGTGTTGATAACTCAGCTTGCTGTGGGCTTCGATGCGCACCTGCAAGTTGGGCGTCGTCGTCAGCCGTTGCATCAGATCGTCCGCAAGGGCCTTGCTGTCCGTCGCCTTGCCCGCCATGAAGAGCGATCCGTCAGCGTCGACCTGCAGGACGACCTCACCGGGAGGGGCCTGATTGAGCGTGCTGCTACCGGTCGGGAGCGCCAGCTCGATCAGGCCGCTCGCCGCATCCGTTCGTCCCTCTTCGACCATGGCCGCAGACGACACCATGAACACGACGAGCAGCGCAAAAACAACGTCGACGAGCGACGTCAGGTTGAGGTCCGGTCCGGCGTCTTCCAGCGGATCGCGCATCCAGTCATCAGGCGTCACGGCTCTCCTCCGCGTCGCTTGGCTGCGGTCGGGTCTGCACGAGGTGATCGGCGACCTCCTCGATCAGCAGCTGAATCTCAAGGATCACCCCGACGAGTCGGGCTCGCAGCGCTTGGTGCAGCAACACCAGGACGACCGCGACGATGATGCCGGCGGCGGTGGTGATGAGCGCTTCTGAGACGCCCTGGGACACCGCTGAGTGGCCGCCCTGCGCGCCGCGCTCTGTGGCCACACCGAGGTCGTGCAACGCCTGCATAATGCCGAGCACCGTGCCGAGCAACCCGAGGAATGGGGCCATCGTGCCGAGCGTGGCGAGCAACCCAAGCCCTCGCCGCATCCGCACGGCGAGGCGCCTACCCTCGCGGGCCATGACGCTGTGAATCTCGTCGCGGCCCTGCCCACGCATCGCGAGTTCGACGCCGCGTCCAAGTATCGGCGCCAAGCTGTGGCCCGCCTCGCTGCAGTGCGCCAAGACGCGAGCCAGGTCGCCTGCGGTGGCGGCGTCGCGAACCCGTCTGCCCAGCGCCCGGACGTCGGGTATCAATCCGCGTAGGGTCAGCAGTCGTTCAACAAAAAGCGTGATCCCGAGCACGGCAACAACCGCGATCGCGCCCATCGACGGACCACCACGCTCAAACAGGGACGCCAACCAAGTCATACACGCTCCGTCCGGCCGCAAAAGCGGGCGGCTGGCCCTCGCGTTGGGCCGCCGCAGTATAGCAGGTCGCGAACGCCGCAATGCAAACTGTCTGCGCTGTGTTTCTGTTGCCAACGGCCGGCGCATGCGGGTATGGCGCCAATATAGCCGCCGAACCCGGCGGGCTCTCACAGATCGATCCGCTATGCTAGTTTGCTCGCCCCGCCACCTTCGACCGAGAGTTCCTATGCAGCTGCTCCGCACCTGTTTCCTGACCGCGCTGCTCGCGACCGCGGCGCCGACGCTGGCCGTGGTGGGCCAAACACGGTCCGCCATGGAACCCGCGGTCAAACCGGCGCCTGCCGGGCTCATTTTGTCGCCTGGCCAGGAAGCTGTGATTACGGCGCTATTCAAGGTGCCAGGGTTGCCAGAGCCCATGTCGATCGGGATCGACGCTGGTGAGATCCGGGCGACTTGGGGCGACGGTCGGATCTTGCACATCCGGCATCCCTCCGCAGCGACGCCCCTGGCCGCAGGTGCGACGCGGCTCCTGACCACGGAAGCGCTCACAGTAATCCAAGCCGGCACCGGCTGGGCGGCCACGGATGTGCCGCCGATCGCTGCCCACATTCGGGCCAGCAAGGCGCCGGTCTGGAGCCGACCAAGCGCCCGCGTCCGCCAACCGCCCGCCGCCGGCCGTCCTCAGGCGGACTTGCGACGCGTCGACGACCTCCTCCGGCAGGCAAAGGAGGCCATCGGGATCCACGAGCGCGACAAGGCGCTGCGCATGCTCACGCAAATCCAGAGTTTGAAGCTGTCCGATCCGGAGCGTCTGGCGCGGTTGGGCAGCTTGCAGGCACGCGCGGGTGACACCGAGGCGGGGCGTCGCACGCTCGCGGACGCGATCGCCGTTTTGGCGCAGCGGGCCAAGGAGCGCCCCGCTCTCAAGCCGGCCTGGGTCGCCGCGCTGGCCCTGTCGGACGTACCCGCGGCGGTGAACGCCGCGAAACAGGCCATCGCTCACAGTGACGCGGCCACAGCGTGTACGTGGGCGGCGGTCGCTCACGCGTTGCAGCAAGACGGTGCGCTTCCTGGCGCGAACGACGTCGCCCGGGCTGTGCTCGCCAAAGACAAGACGTGCGAGCGCGCGTGGGTCGTCAATGCCCTGTCCGTCGACCAACAACTCGCGGCCTGGCGTGGGTCGCTCAACGTCGCAAACGCCGGACTGGCTGTGCTGCCAGACAGTTTGCCGCTGCTCAACGTCAAAGCGGGCGCCTTGCATGCCGGCTTTCGCAACCGCGAGGCCGCCGAGATTTGGGAGCAGATCGCGCGCAGAGACCTGCAGTTTCCGGGGGTGATGGGCATGCTGGCCACGGCCTGGACGCAGCTGCCGACTGTGTTGGACGACAACTTCCTGGACCCTTTCTACGCCAAGCTGAAAGCGGACCCCAACGATGTGGTCAGCCGCTACATCATCGGAACGGCGAGCTACTATCGCGACGACTACCCGTCCGTGATCGCGTACCTCGATCCGCTGCGCGCCGTCGTGCCGCGTGAGCCACGTGTGCATCTCTACACGGCGATGGCGCACTTCCATCTGGGCCACAAGGAGCTGGCGCGGCAGCGGTTGGAGACGCTGCAGCAATTCGGCCACAACGACCCAGACTACTACTACTGCCGCTCCGTCATGCGCCGACACACTGATTTTGAGGGCAGTTTGCGGGATCTGGAGACTTTCGTCCGACTCTCTCAGGGGCGCCAAAACAGCCCGTCCAAGATCTTCAAGATGCACCGCGAGCTTGAGGTCATGCGCAGTGGTCGACTGCCCAACGCGTTCGACTTGTTGCCCGACTGGCTTCGCTGGGCCCTCATCGCCGCCGCCCTGCTCCTGGTTGCCGGGGTTGGGGTCGTGGTGGTGCGCTGGCGCCGCCGCCAGGCCTGACGCGTGTTTACGGACGGTCTAGTCGCCCATCGCGGCTTCGAGATGGCGTTGGTGATCCTGGCCGGCTGTGCCTGGATCGGTACCGCGCTGGCGGCGATCGTGGTCAGCGCCGACGCCCGCACGAGGTGGGCTGAGATCGACGTCAGCGAGCGCAGGCTATGGTGGGCGGCACTGGCGACGGCGCTGGTTATTCGGGCCGCGACGCCATTTGACTGGGTGCGTGTCTTCACAGGGTGGGATCTGCTCGATCGCGCCGTCAACGGTCCCGGCCTGCCGAAATACGGCGCAGGCCTGGTCGGGCTGCTGCGCCCCTTGCATGGACTCGGGATCGCGTCGCCAGAGGCCTGGATCTCCGGGCTCAACCTCGGTGTCGGCGTGGCGACCGTCGCCGGCCTCTCGGTGGCGATGCGGGCTTGGCTGCCACGGCCGCGTGTGCTCGCCGCCGTCGTGTGGGTGCTCGCAGTGACCCCGGTCCTGGTCCGTCACCACCGCAGCGAGACGGCGTTCGTCGTCGCGTTCGCCGCATGGCTCGTGGGCGCCGCTAGCTGGTCCAGGTGGCTTCGTAGCGGTCGCCTGGGCTACGCGTGGCTGGCTGTCGCGCCGCTCGCCGCCGCGGCCTACACCCGCCCGGCGTTCCTCGTCGCGGCGCCAGTCACTCTGTGGGCCCTGGCGCGCTGGGTACCCGATGTGCGGACCACGCGTCGGCCGCGCGGCGCGCTGGTCGCCCTGCTGTGGGTGTTGGTGCCCCACGCGCTGTGGCTGTTCGCTGGCGCGATGAGTCGCGGCGATCGCGGCGATCTGCCTTCCGCCGTCGCGCCGATGTTCCTGTTGCGGCTCCCGGTCATGCTTCTCGGGATGAATCTGGCCGCATGGCCGCATGTCTTTCCCGTCGCCCTCACCGCCCTGGGAGTATGGGCCGCCTGGCGCGGCCGCCGCTTGGGGGATACGCAGGTGACGGCGTTGTGCAAGGCGTCGCTCTGCGTGGGTGCCGCCTTGATCGCGACGGGGATGGTCGATCCGGTGGTCGTGTCGATGCCGCGACTGCAGGCGCCGTGGCTCGGGTTGTGGGCCGCCTGCGCGACCGCTGTCACAACAGTTGCGGTGCCTGCCGGTCACGTGCGCTACGCCGTGGCGGTGTTTTTGCTGACGGCTTTGGCGACTGTGCCGTGGTTGTTTCGCGCTGAAAACGCCGACCACGAGGATGTGATGCTGCGCCGCGTGGCGGTCGAATTGGCCGGCAAACGCGGCACGCTGCACTGGCTCGACTACGGCGATGCTGGCGCCGACAAGGTGAGTCGACACTACCCCCGCTGGCGTTTTCGGCGACCCAACGCCGCCCTGTCGCTGCGACCCCTTCGCGATCTGCCCCAAGCCTACGATCGTGGCGCAACGCCATCGGACGCGGAGCCACGGTGGGTCTTTCTCGGCGTGCGCTGCTTTGCGCGCCATCGCGCGCCAAACTCGGCCGCTCCATCCGCGTTCGAGCATGACGCCTGCGCGCGGACGCGCCGACGCGTGGACCTCGCGCCGATTTTCCAAGCGGCCGTGGTCAATCGCGGCGATGTGCATTTTCCATGGTGGCCGCGGCAGCCGACGCTGCAGATTGGCCTCTATCGGCTGAGTCAGGCGCCGCGTTAGCGGTCAACCGCCCGATCGCCGCCCGCGCTAGCGAAATCGCCCAGCAGCGCAGCCTGCAAGCGCGGCTAGAAGCGCCACCAGAGCGCGTCGAGGCGGCTGAGAATGGTCTGGAATCGCTGCACCTGATCTGCCGACAGCGTTTTGCTCAGGGCGTTGCGTGCGTCGTCGTTGGCCCGGTCGATGCGGATCGAGGCGTCACGCACCGAGAGCGCACCTTGGCTCACCTGCACCGTGACCGCGTTGTGAGCGTCGCGTCGCCCACGAACAATGGACGCCACCTCGTCGCGCTGCCCGTCGCTCAGCCCCACAATCGACGCGAAGTCCCGAACCACGGCCTGCAGCGTTTGGTCGCGCAACGTCTCTAGCAGCTGGTCTCGTTGGACCAGCACCACGACGTCTGCCACGCCCGGATCGCCAGCGCCAGCGTCAGACGCGCTGTCAGCCTGGCCACCCGCGTCGTCTCCGTCGTCCGCGACGTCCTCTGTATCCACGCCGCCCGCGTCTGGAACTGAGGGCGGCACCAGGGGCGTGCTCACCGCGAGCGCCAACGAGTTCAGCTCGCGCCGCAAGCTGGCGATCTGAGTCTCGATGCGCTTCCGATCCGACGCGTCACGCCCCTCAGACGTCGGCAGCTTCCCTTCCGTCTTGGCGACGAGCAGGCCGAGCTTGCGCTCGAGATCATCGACGCGCCGCATCAACGGCAGCACACCGGCCAGGTCGCCGCTGGGTGGCCGTGGTTGTACGGTTGAGGCCGCCGCCGCGGGGGTAGGCGTCAGCTGCGCGGCGACGTCGTCCAGGCGCGCATCGACGCCCCGCACCTGCCAAACCGCAAAACTCGCGACAGCTATCGCGCTGATGGCGACGCCTGTGAACACCAGTCGCCCGATCTCACGCTCAGTAGGGACAACTTCCACGTCGACTCCGGTGCCAATCTCGCCTGCGATCCACTATCGGCCGTGTCGCGAATGCGCCAATGCCGCGTCGACGTGCGCCGAGGGTAGGCCACACGGCCCAGCTCACCAACCCCGCGCCGTCGCCTCCGACGTGCATCCTAGTCGCCCTCGACTGCCTGTGCCGCTACACTGCAAGACCGCACCCAACCTTGCTGTGACTGGGTGCGCTCGTGTGTGGTGTGATGCGCGCCAGCGCTGCCGACTTGCGATGTCGGCCCGGATCCGACCTTTGAGCCATTGGAGCTGATGTGCAACGACTAACCGCGACCCCCTTTGCCCCGTGGTTCCTGGAGCGCCTACGTTCCGCGGACCGCATCATCGCGATGACCCACGTCGATCCTGACGCAGACGGGCTCGGCAGCCAGCTCGCCTTCTGTCTGGCCGCGCGGGCCGCCGGCAAGGACGTCGTCATCGTCAATGAGGATCCCTGCCCGCCGCGCTACGCGTGGATGGATCCGGGCGGCCTCGTCCAGTGTTTCGACGACGCAGCCGCCACGCTCGAGGGCGCAGACCTCGGCTTGATCTTCGATGCACACGAGCTCGACCGCGCCCGACGTCCAGCCCAGGCGTTACGGGCGGCGGGCGTGGACGTCTGGGTGCTCGATCACCACGGCGTGGCTGACGACACCCACGTCACGGGATGCGTCGCGACTGATTTTTCGTCTACAGGCGAGCTCTGCTTCCGTTTGCTCGAAGCGCTCGGGTGGTCGCTCGGCCCAGACTCCGCGCTCGGCATCTACGGCGCGATCAGCTTCGACACCGGCTCATTCCGATTTCTGCGCAATCAAGGTCGCACCCTGCGTGTCGCCGCCGACTTGCTGGACACGGGGCTCGACGCCAACCCGATCCAAGAGGCGCTGTGGGCGAGTCGCCCCTTCGACGAGACCGTGCTGCTAGGCCGGATTTGCAGTCAGATCGAGCGCACGGAAGACGGCCGTGTGGCGTGGGCGATTGTGCCCGCGTCGACCCTGGAGGGCCTCAACACCGGCCCTGGTGCGATCGGCGAGGCCATGCCGATGGTCATCGGGATTGACGGCGTCGTCGCCGCGGCGATGTTCAAGCCAGGCCGCGGCGCCAACGAATGGAAGGTGAGTCTGCGCAGCAAGACAGCCGCGACCATCGGCCACATCGCGCAATCCCGCGGCGGTGGTGGTCACGCACACGCTGCCGGCTGCACGGTCACGGGTGACCTGACGACCCATGTGGCGGCTGTGATCGCGGAGCTCGTCGCGGCGGTGGCCAAGTGAGCTCGCGTTCCGCCGCCGAACCTGCGCCGCCCGAAGCGGACACCGCCACGCATGCGGCAGGTGGGCTTGGGGCGGGTGTCGACGATCCCATCGTGTGCTTCTGCAATGAGATCTGCCTGAGCGCGATCGTCACTGCGCTGGACGCGGGCGCCAGCACGCTCACCGAGATCATCGACGCCACGTTTGCCGGCTGTGGTGCCTGCGGCGGAAGCTGCCAGCCTGATTTGGAGGCGATTTTGGAGGATTGGTACAGCGACGAAGGGCTCCCAGATGGGCCGTGACCTGTCCCGCGCTCGACGTCCAGCCGCGCCGGCCACGTCGCTGCTGAGCGATCTCGCGCGGCTGCCGCTCGAGGCCGCCGTGGACATGGTCTGCGCCGGACTCCAGGCGCCGATCAGCCGGCCCGCCGTCGCGTCGCATCGGGCCGCGCGTGGTGGGACCGCGGGCGGCGCTGCGGCCGCTCCCCGCTCCGCCTCCCCCCGTCGTCGGGTCGCCCACCATGGCATTGGGCTCGGACCCTTGCCTGAGCTGGTCGCGCGGATCGAAGAGACCAGCCACGCCGAGCCCGAGCGAGCCGCCGGCGCTGCGGCGCGTGTCCTTGGCGCCGCAGCGCGCGCTGGCGGCCTCGGCGGTGGCGCTGCTGACGTCGTCACGCGGCTCGCCCAAGTCGCGCTGTTGGGTGGCGACGACGCTGTGCTCGCGCGCCTCACGGCCGCCCTCCTGGCAGAGCCCACCCAGCTGGGCACGGCGCTGCAAGCCCCGCTGACGCAGCGCTGCCGCCGCGACGGGCTGGCGCGCGCCGCGGTCATCGACGCCGCTGCAGCCTGGTTTGCCCAGGGCGACACAGTCTGGCGGGAGCATGGCGGCGCCGACGCGCGCGATGGCCTCACCTCCACCCTGGTCGAGCAAGCCGTCGCGCGCGCAGACCTCGATCAAGCCTGCGCTGTCGCGCGGCTGTGGCCTCCCATGCGCACGGCGCTGACACGGCTCGGGAGCGCCCTCGCTGGCGCACGACGGATCCCAGACCTCGATCGTCTCGCGGCGCCCTACAAGCCCGGCGGGCCGCTGTCGCTGGCGCTGCTTGAGGTCGTCGCATCCGTCGCGGCGTCGGACGGTACCCGTGGCGAGGAGGTCGCGGCGTGGTTGTTTCGCGTCGACCCCAATCCCGAGCGTTTCGCGCTGGCGCGCAGCGTGACGGACTCCCGTCTGTGGCCGGCTCGTCGGGCCGCGCTCGTCGGGCTCGTCTTGGACACCCACGATGCGCCCTGGCTGGTCGACCTCCTGGCCGCCGAGCCAGACGCCGGCGACGCGCTCCTGCGCCTGATGCGGCGTCACCCGCGTCGCGAACAGACCGTGCTCGCCGCTACCGCCGCGTTGCGCGCCATCGATCCGACGGCCGCGTTCACCGCCGCCTGCGCCGGTGTGTTGACGTGTCTTGACGGCGCCGGTTCAAACACGCACCGCTTGCGGTCGGCCGTGAAATGCGTGCGCGCCGCCGCCTCCGCCCTCGGCGAGCCGCAGCTGGCCGAGGCCTGGCTGACCCTGGTGCGCCGCGAGCTCGGCGACGCTGCGTCAGGGCTGCTACTAGGCTGAATTTTCGGGCTGCCTGGAGCGTGGCGACCGCACGGGGCTAGCGATGTCGCCACCTGCAGCGCCGGGAGCCAACATGCCGGGAGCCAACATGCCTGGCGCTACTCGGTCTCATCTTCCAGCGTCGGTTCGCGCTGCTCGCTCGTCAGGTAGATGTTCGAGAACTTGCCGTCTTGATCGAAGTCCGCTCGCGCGCGGGCGATCCACCAATCTTGATTGGCGTTGATGATGTACCCGGCCGGTGGCGGGTTAGGCGAGGCTGGATCCCGCGCCCAGATCACGTACTGAAACTGCACCTCTTGGGTCGCAGCGAAGCCCGCGCCCAGGGCACACCAGCCAGGATGGGCTGTCTGATCGCCTGCTTTGCTGCAGTTGATGCCCCACGCGGCGACAGAGTCGCTCCACTTCATCGACTTCGGCCACCAATCCGTGAAGTTGGTGCCCGAGCTCACGTAGCGGTGATACGTCTGGTAGTAGCTCTCCTGCTTGATGCGCACATCGCCCAAAAACGCGATGGCCTCTTGCACGCGGGCTCGCCGAGAGAAGCGCTTGTAGGACGCGACGGCGACGGTGGCGAGGATGGCGATGATGACGACGACGATCATCAACTCCAACAGGGTGAAGCCCAGACTTTTCTTTTGCTTCATGACGAACCGTCCTCCATCTCGCGCACGTACGCTTTCATGTTGACTTCGCCTCGCGCCGCCGTCAACGAGCAATTCGGCGCAGCCCGCCTGTGGTCGCGCGGAAGCCTATGCTGAATTGGGCTGTTATGGCCCGTTCAGCGCGCGGCCTAGCCTACCCTTGCTTGCCCTCGCGAAGCCTGCCTATAAAGCCGCTCAGCACCCGTCGCGGGGTTCTCGGTGTCTTGTTTCGCGGCGTCTGCCGGAGGACTCGCATGACTCAGAAATCCGCCACCACACTCAAGCGTCACAGTCACCGCGACGAGCGCCGCGCGCTCATGCTCAAGAGAATCGACGCGTCCGCGATCTGGGCAGACGACGCCCAGCGCGCGCAAGCGATGTTCATGGCCAACAGCGTCATCCGCCGCGCTGACGACGACTTTCTCAACCGGCATCCCGCCGACGCCCTCCCAGCCCACATCGCCCAGGCGCTCGCGTCGGTGCACACGATCCCGTGGGGCACGGTGCGGGTCGGGTGCTCGGTTCCGGTCAAGGACAGCCACGGCTACGATCTACCGATGGCGGTCCTCGAGACCTGCGTCGCGGATCAACCCTTCATCGTCGACACGATCAAGCTCGTGCTGCGGCGCCTCGGCGTCCGAATTCTCGGCACGCTGAACATGATCCTGCCCGTGGTGCGAGACGACGACGGCGTGCTGCTTGATGTCGGCGCTGACGTGGAAGGCGGCCGCAACGAGTCGTTCACCTGCCATCTCCTCAGCCTGCCGAGCGCCCAGAGCAGATGCAAAGAGATCCGCCTGCAGGTCACGGCCCACTTGGAGCGCGCACAGCGCGTGGTGCGCGACTTTCGGCCGATGCGCAAGTTGGCCCGTGACGTCAGCGCGACGCTCACCTACGCCATCGAGGCCATGCCGCAGCAAGCCCATGAACTCACCGAAGTAGCGAGCTTCTGTGATTGGTTGCTGGACGATCACTTCGTCTTCATGGGCGCCTACGGGTTCGACGTGCAACATCGCCCCACGGGCCGCCTCGGTCTGGCCCACTACGGCACTCCCGACGCGATCGGGTGTGGCAGTGACCCGGCCATCGCGTTCGCGCCGACCGCGCCAGTCATCACCATCTTGCAGAGCCGCGTCGATTCGCCGGTCCATCGCGACGCGCGCATGCAAGAGGTGCGAATTCGGCTGTTTGATGAAGAAGGCGTCCCGGACGGCGGCATCGTCTTCCAGGGGTTGTTCACCTACGCCGCGCTGACCCACTCCGGCTCCCGTGTTCCGGTGATGCGTGCGCGCCTCGGTCGCATGGCGGTCACCGAAGATCTGGTGCCGCGCTCCCACCGAATGAAGCTGTTTCGCAGCTTCTTCGATCGTCTGCCGCTGACCTACACTTTTGCCTCGCCGAATCGCGAGATCAGGAACCTCGTCAACGAAGCGATCGATGTCGATTTCGGCGGCGTGCCGCGGGTGCATTGCTTCTACAACGCTAACAGAACGGTCGCGCACGCCTTCGTGATGGTCACGCGTGACCGCTACGGCGATGACCTGAGGTGGCAGGTCCAAGAGCTGATCAAGACCGCGTTGGGCGCCGACCACAGCGAGTTTCGCCTGCTGGTCGGCAAGACGGAAGCGGCGATGTGGCACTACCTGCTCCAGAGCGAGACCACGCTGCGTCGTTGCGACGTCGACCAGATCAGCGAGCAGGTTCGGGCGATCGTCAGCCCGTGGGTCGAGCGCATGCGCGATCTGCTGCGCGACGGCGGCGAGGAAGAGTCCGTCATCGACAGCCATTGCATGCGCTACGCCGACTGTTTGCCGCGCGACTACAGCGCGCGTGTCGAAGGACCGTACCTGGTGGCGGACTTGGCGGCGTTCGACCAGGTCCACCAGGACGGTCAAGTGCGGCTCGCGCTCCGCCAGGATGCGGTCGACCGCGCTGAAGGCGTCGTGCGCCTGCTCTCGTATGGCACCGTGGATACCGCGCTGACGGACATCCTGCCGATCATCGACCACTTCGGGCTGCGCGTGCTCGGCGAGGTGACCTCCCACGTGGTCGACGACGATGGCCGCGAGCTGTACTTCGAGCGCTATCGCATTGATCTGTCGGCCGATCAGGGCGGCGCGCTGTTGGAGCATGGCGACGCGCTCGTGGACGCTGTGGGTGCGGTGCTCGACGGCCGCGCAGACTCCGCCAGTCTCAACCGCCTCCTGTTGCCGGCGCGTTTGACGTGGCGCCACGTCAACGTGCTCCGCGCCTACATCGGTTACGCCCGCCAGCTCGGCACGGCCTACCCGCCGAACGTCGTGCAGCGCGCGCTGCAGGACAACGCCGCCATCGCGCGTACGCTCATCGATCTTTTCGACGCCCGCTTCGAACCGTACCTGGGCGAGACCGGCGGCCACGTCTCTGCGGCCGATAGCCCGCGGCGGACGCTGCGGATCGAGAAGGTCACCCAGCGCTTCTTGGCCCAGCTCGATGGTGTGTCGGACGTGGTCACCGACAAAGTCCTGCGCATGTACTTCAACTTGATCAGCGCGACGATTCGCACCAACTACTTCGCGCTCAATGGCGCGCGCCGGGCGTTGTCGTTCAAGTTTCGCTGTGCGGACGTCGAGCTCATGCGCGATCCGCGGCCGCTCTACGAGATCTGGGTGTACGACCCCCGCATCGAAGGCGTGCACCTGCGCGGTGGTCCTGTGGCCCGAGGCGGCCTGCGCTGGTCGGACCGAGTCGACGACTTTCGCACCGAGATTCTGGGCTTGATGCTGACGCAGCAGGTCAAGAACACCTTGATTGTGCCCGTCGGCAGCAAGGGCGGTTTTGTGCTGAAGACGGCCGCCGGTGACGACCGCGAGCGACGCCGTTTGGCGGACGAACTCTACAAGGTCTTCATCCACGGCCTCCTCGATGTCACGGATAACATCGTCGACGACGTCATCGTCTTCCCAACCAACGTCGTGGTCCACGACGGACCTGATCCCTACCTGGTTGTCGCCGCGGACAAGGGCACGGCGCACCTCTCGGACACGGCCAATAGCATCTCCATCGAGCGTGGCTTCTGGCTCGGCGACGCGTTCGCCTCGGGCGGCTCGCAAGGCTACGACCACAAGCTGTACGGCATCACGGCCAAGGGCGCGTGGGTGTGTGTGCAACGCCACTTCCGCGAGATGAGCATCGACACCCAGACCGACCCGTTCACGTGTGTCGGTATCGGCGACATGTCTGGTGACGTCTTCGGCAACGGGTTGCTGCTGAGTAAGACCCTCAAGCTGCTGGGCGCCTTCAATCACCGCCACATTTTCCTGGATCCGAGCCCCGATCCCCTCGTGTCGTGGACCGAGCGTAGTCGCTTGTTTGAGATGGAGCGCTCGAGCTGGTCCGACTACGACGCCGCCAAGATCAGCGAAGGCGGCGGCCTCTTTCCGCGCGGCGCCAAGCGAATCGCCCTGACGCCGCAGGTCCGCGCCATGCTCGGCACCCACCGTGACACAGCGAGCGGCGACGATCTGGTGCGCATGCTGCTCTGCGCTGACGTGCACCTGCTCTGGAATGGCGGCATCGGCACGTACGTTCGGGCGACCGATGAGACGGACGCTGACGTGGGCGACAAGGCCAACGACGCCGTGCGCATCACGGCCCGAGAGCTCCGCTGCCGAGCGGTTGGGGAGGGCGGCAATCTCGGTTTCACCCACGCGGCCCGGGTTGAGTACGCGCTGCAGGGCGGGCGGATCAACACCGACGCGGTCGACAACTCCGCGGGCGTCGACCTGTCTGACCACGAGGTGAACCTCAAGATCTTGTTCGCGCCGCTGATGAATTCGGGCCGATTGACGATGGAGGAGCGCGACGACGTGCTCTTCTCGATCGACCAGGAGGTCTGCCAAGCGGTGCTCGCCCACAACTACCAGCACAGCCTGGGTCTGAGCGTCGAGGAGTTCAGCGCCGCGGGCAGCTTGCGCGCGTGGGAGCGCACGATCGCCTTCTTGTGCGAAGCGCTCGGCATCGACCGCGACCTACAAGATCTGCCCTCCGCCGACACCTTGCGCGACCGCCGCCACGCCAACCTCGGGCTGACGCGACCGGAGCTGGCGCGAGTCCACGCCTTCGCCAAGATGTGGGTCTACGACCAACTCACCGCTGATCCCGGGTCATCCAAGCACATGGCCGATACGTACGTGCAGGCCTATTTCCCGGCCAAGGTGCGCGAGCGCTTCAGCGCGGCGATCGACACGCACAAGCTGCGCCACGAGATCGTGTGTACCGTCTGGGGCAACGAGATCGTCGACTATGCCGGAGCGTTGCTGCTACCGACGTTGGCCGTGGAGGTCGAGCGGCCGGTGCCGGAGCTGTGCAACGCCTACGCGCTGGCCGCCTATGCGCTGGACGCTGGCAGCATTCGGTCGGGCATCAGCGGCCTTGATGGCCAGATCGCAGCCGAGGTCCAGTACGAAGCGATGGATGCCGTTGAGCGTATCCTGGCGAGCACGACTCGGGCGATCTTGGCGCGATGCGCCGACGCAGAGGCGCTGGACGCGGCGATGGAGAATCGCGAGGCGCTGCGCGGTCTCGTCTCGGATCTTCGGACCGCCGTGTACAAGGCCCAAGACACGGAGAATCGTGGTGGCTTCCGCGACGCGACAAACGTCTGGGAGGGGCGGGGGCTGCCGCGTGACTTGGCGCGCCGCATCGCACGACTTGAGGGGCTGACACACTTCATCTGGATCGACGCGCTCGCCGACCAGAACAAGATCACGGCGCCGCGAGCGGTGCAAGTCTGGTTCGCGACCGCTCAGGTCACCGGCCTTGGCGCGCTGCTCGCGCCGCAGCTCGACGCCGCAGCGAGCCGATGGGTCGCCGCAGCGCGGGCGAGCTTGCGTCAAGATCTCTGTGGTTCCATGCTGTTTCTCGCCTCGCGTGTCGCGCGGGGCTGTGGCGACACGGGGACACTACGCCAGAGCAAGGTCCGCGCCCTGTTATCGAACGGCGGAGAGCTCGGCGATGTCTGGGCGTTGGCGCGCCAGGTGCCAGCGGAGCGCGACCAACTCGCTGCACAAATCGTGCTGACCACCCGGCTACGCAGCCGCGTCGGCATCGGGAAGTGAGCACCCACCTTGGAGACCACGATGAGCGCATCCAACCACCTCGACGACCGCATTGAAGCGACACGGCAACGTGTGCTCGCCGCTGGGGCCGACATCGCCGCGCTGCTGACGGCGGATCTGTTTGACTACCCCGATCGGGAGCTACAACGCCGGTTTCTAGCCGATCCAGCGCGTGCGGAGGCCATCAGTGACGCCGCGCTAGCCGCCCTGCGGCGGGCCGCCAAAGACCTCGGTGACCGTGTCGCAACCGCGATCACCAAGCAGCTCGCTGCGCCCGAGCCGTGGCTGACCCTGGCGGAAGGCGACGGCGAGATAGCCGACAGCAAGGACCTGCGGGATGTACCGGAGGTCTGGTCGCTGGTCGCCGCGTTTGACGCTGAAGTCACTGGGTTGGCCGCGACGGTCGGCCTCGAAGAGGACGACCGCACGCCACCTGGCTACACCCCGCCGCGCCGCTTCATCGGTCGTCGCTACCTGCCGAGCCTTGTGGAGAGCTACCTGCGCGCCTCGCGGGACCTGCACGAGCTGCTGGTCGCCTCTGAGGAGAAACACGTCGAGCAACGCAAACGCAGCTTGGTTGACCGATGGGCATCCGCAGCGACCGACAGCTGAACGCGCAGCGCGACGCCGGCGGCCGCCACATGCCGACCGACTTGGAGCCCCAGACGCGCCTCAGCCTGGGTCGCTAAATCGACGCGATCGATCGAGAAACCAGCCGTGGTCGGTTGGCCCAGGTCCTGCGCCAAGGTCGAGGCCGTGGCCGATGGCGCCGTGCAGATAGGCGCACGCCTCCGTGATCGCCGCGATTAGCCCGTCGCCCCGGGCCAGTCGCGCGGTGATCGCGCTGGCGAGGGTGCAGCCTGTGCCGTGCGTATGGCGGGTGGCCAGCCTCGGACGGTCAAACGTGGTGAACCTCACGCCATCCCACAATAGGTCCGTGACGACCGCGTCGTCGTCGTCCGGTCGCCCCGTCGCCGCTGCCGCGCTGGCCTCGACCCCGAGGTGTCCGCCTTTGATGAGGACCGCGCCGCAGCCAAGCGCCGCGATGGCCTGGGCCGCCTCACGCGCCTGCGCGAGCGTCTCCACCGGATGACCCACCAAGCGCGCCGCTTCCACGCTGTTGGGGGTCACGAGCGTCGCTAGGGGCAACAGTCGGGTCTTGAGGGCGACCAACGCGCGCTCCTGCAGCAGCGTCGCGCCGCTCGTCGCGACCATCACCGGGTCTACGACCAGCGGTCGCAACCCGTGACGCGTCACACCCGCTGCGACGGCCTCGATGATCGCCGCGGTCGCCAACATGCCCGTCTTCGTGGCGCGCACCGTGAGGTCGCTAGCGACGGCGTCCAATTGCTGCGTCACAAAGGCGGCCGGTAGCACGTGCACGCCGGTCACGCTGTGCGTGTTCTGCGCCGTGATGGCGGTCAGCACCGACGCGCCATACACACCGTTGGCGAACATCGCCTTCAGATCGGCCTGAATCCCGGCGCCACCGCTGGAGTCACTTCCTGCAATCGTGAGCGCCACGGCCAACATCATGCGCCCTACAGAAAGCCGACGAGTGAGCCGTTGAGCGAGTGTCGGTTCACCTCGTCGACCCTGACGCGAGCCACCCGGCCTGGCCAGTCGCGCAGGGCGTAGAAGTCGGTCGTCTCGACGTTGACCTTGACGTTGTGCGGCGTCCGCCCCATGAGCTGCGGCGGTCCGCCAATGGGCCGCGCGGCCAGCGACTTGGTGTTCGGACCGCGCGCGTACTGGGTCGAGGGCCCCTCGAACAGCACCTCCAGCTCCTGCCCCGCAAACGACGCCAACCAGTCCGCGGTGATCTCGTTTTGCAGCGCTTGGAGGGCGTACAGCCGCTCTTTTTTCTCGCCCAGTGGCACGTCGTCGGGGATGCGCGCGGCCGCCGTTCCCGGCCTAGGGGAGTACATGAACGCGAAGATCGTGCTGAATCGGATGCGTCGCAGCAACGCCAGCGTCAGCTCGAAATCCGCCGCCGTCTCGCCTGGGAACCCCACGATGATGTCGGTGCTCATCGCGATGTCTGGACGCGCCGCCGTGAGGCGCTCAATGCGCGTCACGTAGTCTTCGATGATCGTCCGCCGGCGCATCATCCGCAGCACCCGCTCACTGCCAGACTGGATGGGGAGGTGAAACCACGGCATCAGCTTCGGCTCGGTCGCGAACGCGTCGATCAACGCGTCACTGCAATCCATCGGGTGGCTCGTCGTGAAACGAATGCGCTCCAAGCCCGTAATCCCGGCGACTTTGCTGATCAGGCCGGCAAAATCGACCTCGTCGTCCTGACCCTGCCGACCGCGCTTGTCGAGCCCGTAGCTGTTCACGTTCTGACCGAGCAGCGTCACCTCACGCACGCCCGCGTCGACCATGCCCTGCACCTCTTCGACGATGTGATCGCTCGGCTTGCTCACCTCACGGCCGCGCGTCGTCGGCACGATGCAGAACGAGCAGAACTTGTTGCAGCCCTTCATCACGGTGATGAACGACGTCACGCGGCCGTCCGTCGGCGCTTCGGACCGTGTGAAGGCGTAGTCGCGACGGTGGATGAACGCCGTCGCGCTGCTGCGGGTCTGCTCCTCGCGCGCCTGCCGCACCAGCGCCGGCAGCTGGGCGATCTGATCGGGCCCCAGCACGATGTCTAGATGCGGCACCTTCTTCAGCAGCTGCTCGCCCTCTTGTTGGGCCACGCAGCCAGAGACCGCCAGCACCAAGTCCGGGTTGTGCTCTTTGAGCGGACGCAGCTTACCGAGCAGCGAGATCATCTTGTGTTCGCTCTTCTCTCGCACGCTGCAGGTGTTGATCACGATGAGATCGGCCACCGCACGATCATCGGTCGGCAGATATTGGTGGGCCGCGAGGGCCTCGCCCATGCGCTCCGTGTCGTACACGTTCATCTGGCAGCCGAGGGTCTCCATGTAGACGTATCGCTGCCGATCGGAGGCCGGCGCGACCGCGTCGTCCACGTCTTGCCCGGTGATCGCCTGCCCCGTCATCGCCTGCCCCGTCATCGCCTGCCCCGTCATCGCCTGCCCCGTCATCGCCCGCCCCGTCATCGCCCGCCCCGTCAGTGGCCGGTCAGTCATGGCGCCACCAACGACGGATTGTGAATCCGCCAGCCGATCCCTTCGAACCGCAGCTCGATTTTTCGGACCTTGCCGGCCTTGTCCACCAACTCCACCGGCCACAACAGCGTGCTGCCGTCGTGCGGTTTGTTCGCCGGCCACGGACGCTCTCCGACACGAATCGTCTTCAGATTGTTGAGCGTGAACGTGCCGACCGGGTCCGTCACGAACAGACCTCGCGCGGTCTTGGCGACGTGGTCTCCGGGTGGGCGCAACAGGTCGACACCGCGCAGTCCCACCGCGCGCGCACGCGCTTCGAGCGCCATACGTGTCGCGCGACTCAGCCCCTCGTTGGCCTCTTCCGCGGCTCCCCGACGCACCGCCGAGATGAACCGCGTCACCGCATCGGCGACTGGCGGCGCCGCCGGTCGCGCCTTGGTGTAGGCCTCCGCGCCCTTGGGTTCGCCGTGAAGCCGCTCCACCGGCGGCGCGCTACACGCGACCGCTCCCGTAAGCAGCAAGGCGACGACAGGGCCGCTGACTCCGTGGCTGGTGTGCCCGGCAATAAACTGAAAGCGTCGCATCTCACCTCGTGTCGCCCGTCGCCCATCTCGCTGTTCGGCCGCCTGGCCACATTGTGACCCCACGATCTGATCGCGCGGGTCCGGTCGCCCCGTCCTATCCCATGGCGCCAACCGTGGCCGCGCCGAACGCAGTAGTGCAAACCGCCTCGGAAAGCAAAACAGACCGCCTAACCACAGCTGATTGGAGAGAAACTGCACGGGGGACTACGCAAAAACGCGATATCAGGGAGCGGCTACAGGTCGATGCGGGTCGCGTTGAAGTCACCCTTGAACGGCTTGCCGGGCGTTCCCGAGACGATGGTGCCAGTCCAGATCCCGTCGATGATGCGATCCACCCGCAGGTCGCCGATCCAATCCTGCCCTGGCCCCATGATCGGCTTGTCGTCTTCGAGCGTCGCCGTGCCCTGCAGCATCAGGTTCGAGTCGATCTTCAACCCGCTGAGCAGCTGCTCGACCGGCAGCACGAGCAGCGACACCGCGCTGTCGCAGACCCCCTTCACCGTCGACTCCTTCAGGCCGAGCTTGCCCAGGATCGAGCTGCCAATGCCCTTTGCGATGCCGGCGCAGTTCACCAGTTTGCTCATCGCGCCCGAGAAGCTGGTCTCACCGGTGATCTTTTTCAGCACCACGTGGGTCAACACGTACATGATCAGCTTGCCGTAGTTCAGCTTGATCGTGCTCGCGTCGATCGTCAGCTTCGTCTGCCCGCTGATCGTGCCGGTGAGCGTGCCGGCCAGCACATCGAGCGGGAAGTTCGGGTCGTTGATGTTTTGCTGCATGTCGAACGTCGCGCACGTGGCGTAGTCCTTCTTGGTCTCGTCGCAGCCAACCTTGCCGCAGGTCTCATAGCCGGGCGTGCCCTTCTTGCAGCCCAGCTTCCAGTAGATGTTCACGCCGGTGAAGTTCATGTCGCCCTTGATGAAGAAATCGTTGGAGACCTTGAAGATCTTCAATATCCCAAGCATCTCCAGCTTCTTCACGATCTGCAGCACGTCCTGACCGATGCCAAAGAAGTCCTGCAACCACTTCGGCGAGCTGTTGAGCAGCCAGTCGGTCACCACCTTCGCCAGCTGCTTCTCGAACAGGGAGAACGCGACATCGACGATGATCGACGGCAGGAACTGTTTGATGAGGTTCTTGACCTGACTGATGATGAACGCGCCGGGATCGTAGAAGATCTGCACCGCGGTATCGAGGATCTGTCCCAGCTGGCCGGGGATCGCGCCGGTGAAATCGAAGTGGTTCACCATGTCGTACGGGCCAGCGGCTTGCAGCGCTAGCGTGTTGACCGAGACCGTGACGTTCGTGGTCTGCTTGTCGAGGACCAGCACGCCATCGGCACATCCGGCCGCCGCGAGGTGATTCTTGGCGTCCTTGGCGATGAGGTAGATGCCGTACTTCTTGTTGGCTGGCAGGTCGTCAAACGTTGGTTTGTCGGCCAAAAAGCTGCTCTTGCTGCCGATGAACCCAGCAGGCGGGTAGATCGCTTTGAACGACGCGCAGGTGAAGGGCATCGGCATGAGCCGCACCGTCACTTGGCCGATCTGCAGCTGGTTGTCGTAGTTCATCGTCACCTGGATGCTGCCTTTCGGCAGGTTGGTGACGGTGATGTCGAACAGCACGGACTCGGCGCCCTCGCAGCTGATCTTGACCTTGTAGGTCTGCACTGGCCCCTTGTTGGCGCGGAACACGCTGCCGGTGAGCCCCTTGTTGTCGGTGCCGGTCATCATCGAGTCGAACGTGCCTGGGCCGTTGTTCGGGTTCTCGACGATCTCGTAGAAGACGGCGACGCCGGACGCTGGCGCGCCGAGGCTGTAGTCGATGACCTTGACGTTAACGGGGAGCAAGCCGGTCGGTGCCAGGACCTGAGGCTGCTGCGTGTTGAGCAGCACGATGATCTCGCGCTTGGTCTCGACGTCCTGTGCGTCGCCCGCGTCGGCGTCGGCCCCAGCGGCGTTGCCGTCGACGCCGCCGCCCACTGTGATCCCGTCTTGGCCGATGAAGCCGACGTTGATGTCATCGGTCGCGTCGGCACCGACCACGGTGCCGTTCACGAACTCGGTGCCGCACGAGGCGAGCCCGAAGGTCAGCAGAACAACTGTGGCGACGACTCGGAGCGAAAGTGGGTACATGGCAACCTCGTGCGCCGAATGCTAGCTGATCCTACTGTGGATCAACAGAGAAACGGCGGAGGGCCTAATTTGACGTCCATTGAGGCGCGCAAAAGTTGCCGGCCCGATCGCGACGCCGTACCCTCGCGCCTAAGCTTTATCGGAGGAAACATGGCCGCCAATGCAACCAGTCATCAGGATCTCATCACAGCGTTTGAGAGGCGCTGGGACTACGCCAGCGCGCGCGTGATGCTCGCTGAGGTGCTCGCCACCGCGGGCGTCGACAAACACGCCTCCTATGACGGCGATGCCGTCAAGGCCATCTGCAAGGCGATCGCCGATGTGCCTGGCGACAGCCAAGCCGTGATCGCGCAGCTGACGGCGGCCGAGGCGCCGGCGCCCGCAGCGCCTGCCGAGAAGGCAGCCGCGCCCGCCGAGAAGCCCGCGGCACCAGCAGCGAAAGTCGCCGCGCCCGCCGAGGAGGCCGCAGCGCCGGCCGAGACGGCGGGTGATGCGAAGAAAGCGCCAGCACCGAAGCCGGCCGGCAAGAAGGGCTGAACCGGTTCGTACGGGAGCGTCTGTTCAGCCAGACTGCGTGTCGAGGCACCGCAATGGCTGACTTCTGCCCCGCACGGCGCCGCAGCTGACGCCAGCGTCTGAGCGTATGCCCGCCGGAGACGGCGGGCGTACGTTTTTTTCGTTTGTTTGGGTGCGAACGCTCTGGTAGGAACACGCCGCCGCGCATGAAGCCCCACGCGCGAGCACGTCGGATCACCCCTTCGGTGACTCCAGCCCACGGAGGCTACGTTGAGCTTACGATTGCCCGTGCTCCAGCGCACGACCGTCACCCCCGCCGCACCCGGGACTCCGAGCCCGAGCGACGCGCCTGCGACGGGGCTGGGATTCCTGCCCGCGCTCCTGCCCAGTGGCGTCGCGCCGGCCGCCGCCAAGCGGCTGCAGATCCCAGACGACCCGGTCAAGCTCGAGAAGCGCATCGCCTACCTCGTGACCAAGGCGACCCACGAGTACGACATGCTCGCTGAGGGCGACAAGGTCATGGTCTGTATGTCCGGCGGCAAAGACAGCTACGCCATGCTGCATTTTCTGCAACGGGCCCAGCGTCGCGCGCCGTTCAACTTTGAGATCGTGGCGGTGCACCTCAATCAGGGGCACCCGGGCTTTCCGCTCGAGACGCTCGAGGGGTATCTGAAGACGTGCGGCTCGCCGTACCACATCATCCACGAAAACACGTACGATATCGTCTTGGACAAGCTTGAGCCCGGCAAGACGACGTGCTCGCTCTGTTCACGTCTGCGGCGCGGGATCCTCTACAACGCGGCCCAGCAGCTGGGATGCACGAAGGTGGCGCTGGGCCATCATCGCGACGACATCATCGCGACGTTCATGCTGAACTTCTTCTTCTGCGGCCAGCTCAAAGCGATGCCGCCGAAGCTGATGAGTGACGACGGCAAGAACGTCGTCATTCGGCCACTGGCGTTTGTGCCGGAGCAGATGATCATCGAGCTGGCGCGCCAGCAGGCGTGGCCGCTCATCCCCTGCAACCTCTGCAGTCGGCAAGAAGATCTGAAGCGCTCGCAGATGGAAGAGCTGATGAAGCAGCTCGATTTGGTGTACCCGGGCGCGCTTCCGAGCGCGCTGAACGCGCTGAAACATGCTCACCCACGTTTCCTCTTGGACACGGACCTGTATGATTTCAACACGCCAGCGACGGACACCAACGACGCCGAGCTCGACGCGTTCTCCTAGGCCCTGCCGCGCCGCACCGCAGGTACGCGAACGCTTCTCCACCCTCCAGCCAGGACGGGCCACGTGAGCCATGACGCATCCCGCACGAACGCAGGCACGCCTTCGCCGCCGCTGACCCTCGACGCCCTGCTCGACCTGCTGGTGCAAGCCGGCCTGCTGGATCACCGCGCGAAAGTCGACGCCCAGATGAAGGGCACCAACCAGCGTAAACGGCTCGAGCGCGAGCGGGAACGCAACGGTGCGGGTGATGTACCGGTGACTTGGGCGGAGGTCATCGCCAGTTTTCGGCTGCCGGCGCCGGGCAAGGGGCAAGTCTCCGAGGCGCGCATTCAGCAGGCCGTGGCGGCCGCGGCGGGCGTCGCTTTTGTCACGATCGACCCGCTGCGCATCGACCCCAAGACCGTCTCCGACACCGTCAGCTTCGCGTATGCGCGCCGCAATCGTGTCCTGCCGCTCGGCTTTGAAGACGGCCACCTCATGCTCGCCGTGGATGATCCGTTCGCCCACGAAGTCATCGCGACGATGGCCGTACGGGCCGCCTGTCCGATTCGTGTGGTCGTGGCGCAGGCCGCCGATATTCAGCGTGTGCTCGACGAGGTGTTCCGCTTCCGTGCGTCGATGAAGGGCGCCATCGAGGAGCTGGGCGAGGCTGGCACCGATTTTGGCAACCTGGAGCAGCTCGTTCACATCTCGGCCGGACCGCAGGGGGTCGACAGCGACGACCGCCACGTCGTGCACGCCGTCGATTTTCTGCTGCGCTACGCGCTCGATCAGCGCGCTTCTGACCTGCATATCGAGCCTAAACGCGACGTCAGCCACGTTCGACTGCGCATTGACGGTGTGCTGCACAAGGTGCAGGAGCTGCCGGGCGTGGTGCACAAGGCGGTCGTCTCGCGCATCAAAACGCTCGCCCGCCTCGACATCTCCGAGAAGCGCAGGCCGCAGGACGGTCGCATCAAGCTCGCGCACAACGACGACGAGGTGGAGCTGCGTATCTCGACGCTGCCGACCGCGTTCGGTGAGAAGGCGGTGATTCGTTTCTTCGACCCACAGGTGCTGTTTCAGAGCCTCGACAACCTCGGCCTGTTCGCGGCGGAGCTCGAGCAGCTGCGGAGCTTCATTCGCAGGCCCAACGGGCTGATCTTGGTGACGGGGCCGACCGGCAGCGGCAAGACGACCACCCTCTACTCTGCGCTGCGTGCCGTGGCGTCGCCCATGGTCAACGTCTGCACGATCGAAGATCCGATCGAGATGGTCGTCGAGCAGTTTAACCAGACCGCCGTCAACCCGCGGCTGGGGCTGACGTTCGAGTCGCTGCTCCGCACGCTCCTGCGCCAAGATCCCGACGTGATCATGGTAGGCGAGGTCCGCGACGGTGAGACGGCCCGCAACGCCATCCAAGCCGCGCTGACAGGCCACCTGGTGCTGGCCACCGTACACACCAACGACGCGCCATCGACGATTGGCCGCATGATCGATCTTGGCGCCGAGCCCTTCATGCTGGCGACGACGCTCATCGGTGTGGTCGCGCAGCGCCTCTTACGCAAGGTCTGTCTGCACTGCCGCAAGGAGACCGTGCTGACGCCCGAACAGGCCGGCGCGCTGGGCTTGGAGCTGCGCAAAGGCGAGAAGTTTCCCGTCTATGCCGGTACTGGCTGCCCGCGGTGCCGCGGCATTGGGCTCAAAGGACGTCTCGGCGTGTTTGAGGTGATGCCGGTCGGCGAGAAGCTGCGCAAGGCGATCGTTGACGGGGCTGACGCCATGGAGCTCGGCAGGCAAGCACAGCGCGACGGCATGCTGACCCTGCGGCAAGCGTCGATCAAGAAGCTGGCGCTCGGCATAACCTCGTTCGATGAGGTGTTGCGCGTCACGGTGGAGTCCGGTTTCTGAGTGGTCCACGCCGACCACAAAATCCCCCAATTCACCCGGCCAAGGTTGCCGCTGGAGGCCTTCATGGCCGATCCGATCCATGATGCCGACGAAGAAGCACCTGCCGCGCTGAGCGCAGTTGAGCGCTATAAACGCGCCCGAGAAGCCCGTAAAATCGCGCCGCCACAGCGTCTAGCCGACGAACCCAGCCACGACACAGACACGCTCTGGCGAGGGCTCACACGCGAGGGCGAGATGCGGGTGATGGTGGTGCGGGCGACCCAGTCCGTGCGCGAAGCTACCGCCGCGCTGGGTTGCGGCCCCTGGGGCGCCAAGCTGGTCGCCGAGTTGATGACGGGCGCGCAGCTGTTGCGGGCGTGCCTCAACCCCGATGAGCAGCTGCAGATCAGCGCCGTGAACACCGGCTCAGCCGGCAACTTCGTGGTCGACGCGTACGTGGAGGGGCACATGCGCGCGACGCTGCGCAACCCAGCCGCGTCCCTCGATGACGGCTTTCTCGTCGGCAACGGCACCGTGCAATTCGCGCGAACCCGGCGCGGCAAGGCGACGTATCGCAGCGCGATCGCCCTGGAGCACGACGAGATCGATCAGCTCCTCATGCGGTATTTGCTGGAGAGCGAGCAGATTCTGAGCCTGTTGCATCTCGACATCGACGTCACCGAGCAGGGCCATGTGCGCCACGCCGTCGGCTTCTTGGTGCAGGCCATGCCGGAGGGCTCGCGTGACGATCTGAGCCGCTTGGTCGCCAACCTGGAGTCGCTGACGTCGCTCGGCACCCAGATGCACGCAGCCGACCCGGACGCGATGGCCTGGGCCCACGCGCTGATGGACGGGTTTTACTGGGACCAAGTGGCGCGGCAGTCTGTGAGCTTTCGCTGCCCGTGTTCGCCGGAGCGTGTGCTCGCGCTGCTGTCAACGCTGCCGCAGGCCGATCTGGAGGAGCTCGCAGAAGATGGCGAGCCCCTCGAGACGACGTGTGATTACTGCAAGACGACCTACTCCGTGCCGCTTGAGCAGCTGTCGGCGCTGATGGCGCGCCCCAGCTAGGCCGTCCGACCGCGCCGTCGCACGTTCTCAGCCTGCGTACCGACCCAGTTGTCAGCCTACTTGTCGGCCTAGTTGTCGGCCTAGTTGTCGGACGACGCGGCGGCGGCCGTCGCTTGCTCGAGCAAGGGCGCGAGCTCGCCAGACTGGAACATGTCCATCGTGATGTCGCAGCCGCCAACCAGCTTTCCGTCAACATAGAGCTGCGGGATCGTTGGCCAGTTTCCGTACGCCTTGATGCCTTCGCGCACGTTGGGATCGGCGAGCACGTTGACGGCCTGAAACGGCTGGCCGGTCTGCTTGAGCGCGTCCACCACACGCGCCGAGAAGCCGCACATCGGGAAGCTTGGGGTGCCCTTCATGAAGAGCACGATGGGGTTGCCTTTGACGACGTCGTCAATCTGCTTGTGTACATCACTCATAATGTCCTCTCTCTCAAGATTCGGCGAGGCAGGTCGCGTCGCCGGTGGGGGCTGGAGCCGTTCGAAACGAGTCGATGGCTACGCCGGGATTCGTGTGGTCAGGCCGAGCGCGTGGATCTCGTGGCCAACGCGCTCGCCAAGCGCCGCGTACACCAGCCGGTGTTGTTCGATACGGTTCAGCGATTCGAATCGTTTCGTGGCGATGTCGACGTGAAAGTGGTCACCGCCACCGGTCGTGTCGCGGACGTCGAGCTCTGCGTCTGGAAAGGCCGCACGGAGCGTCTGCTCGATGAAGGCTTGCATGGGACTCGCTGCGATTGGGATGGCCATGTGTAGGGGCTCCTGTGAGGTACGCCGCGCGGTTCTGATCCGGCCTGCGGACTCGCGGCGGGCAGGAGTGTTCTGGATCCGCCGCACGGTGGCAATCATCGACGCTCGAGTCGTCGGAAAACACGCACAAATCTACGCGATTTCAAGAGCTGCCGGCGACCGTCGCAGCCCGCTGCGCTGGGGTTGTCTTCCAAAACGGCGACGCTTCAGTACCCTTTCGTCGGGCTCGCGACCGGTGCTATGCTGCGCACGCTTGGAGGTGCTTTGCTATGTTTGTTCGATCCAGAGCCATGTTTGTTCGATCCAGAGCCATGTTTGTTCCATCCAGACTCACCGTCGCCGCGCTTGTGCTGATCGTCGCGCCCGCGCTGCTGGCCTTCCGGCCGTTCACGCCGATTCAGTCGGTCTGCCCCAAGTGCCCGGAGCCAGGCGACCGCGTCATGCTCAAAGACGGCAAAGTGCTTGTGGCGCGGGTCGTCGGCAAGAATCAGGACGGCTACATCGTTGAGCGCTACGGCGAGCTGCGGTTTGTGCAGTTTCGCGAGATCACCAAGGTCGCGTTTCGTTCCGGCGCTGAGCCCAAGGGCGTCGGGAACTACGACCAGATTCTGCTCAAAGACAAGAACCAGACGATCCTGCACGGCACGCTGATCGCCATCGAAGCCGGCAAACCGATGGCGCTGCGGTCGGTGCGTGGTCAGGTCTACATGGTCGATGCGGACCAAGTGCTGGTGTACTACCACCATGGCAAACGTCGCGCGCCGCCACGCAAGAGCTGAGCCCGCGTGGCGCGGCTGACCCTGCACATCGCGCTGCATCTGCATGAGCCCGCTGGGACGCCGGTTTCTCGGGTCGCGCAAGCCGTCGCCGCGTGCTACGCGCCGCTCATCGATCTGCTCGAAGCGCATCCGGTTGTGGACGTCGCGATGCACGTCGGCGGGTATCTGCTCGAATGGATTGAGCGCCACGATCGCGCCCTCGGCGACCGTCTCGCGTCGCTGGTGAGCGCGGGCGAGGTGGAGATCATCGGCGGCGGGTTCTACTCCCCTGTGTTGGCCTTGCTGCTGTGGCGCGACGCGATCGGTCAGCTCGAGATGACGTCTGGCTACCTTGAGCGCCGCACCGGCGTGCGACCGACGGGTGCGTGGCTCATCGAGCAGGTCTGGATGCCGCGGATGGCGGAGATCCTCAGTGATGCCGGGGTGCAGTGGACCTTGATCGATCAGCGGGCGCTGCGCTCAGCTGGCGTCGAGGGCGAGATCTCGGGCTGGTATGTCACCGAACACGCCGCGCGGCCCCTCGCCGTGTTTCCAGTCGACGTCGATCTGCGTGATCGCGCCCTGCAGGACGGTCCCGACGAGCTGATCGACTATCTGCGCGCGCGGCTCGACCAACATGGCGGAGATCTCACGCTCACGTGGGCGGGCGACGTGCAGCGGCTCGTCGCAGGCGCTGGTCGTGGTCTGGCGTGGCTCGACCGGTTGTTCACACGCGCTGCGACCGAGTCATCTTGGCTGCACGTCGTGCCGCCCTCTCACAGTCTGACCGCGTCGCCGGCGCGAGGCCGTGTCTACCTGCCCGACAGCCTGCATCCCGACCTCGTTGAGCTCACGCTGCAGCCGTCTCAGGTGCCGACCTGGCGGGCTCGGCGCGCGCTCGATGATGCGTGGCTGCCCGGCAGCGTTTGGCAGGCGTTCCTAGCGCGCTACGGCGAGGCCGACCGGCTGCACAAACGCATGATCGAGGCCGCGCGGCGTTTTGCTGCTGTCGAGCGGGTCATGCGAAACGGCGGGTTTCGCGCCATGAGCCAGCTCACGCGGCCGCGTCGGCTGCTGTATCGCGGCCAGACCGGCGCGGCGTACGGCCACGGCCACGCCGCTGGGATTCATGATCCGCACCTCCGCGCGGACGCCTACCGCAACTTGATCGCCGCCGAAGTGGCTTGTGATGAGCTCGTCGCCGACCCGGCCGACCTCGCAGAAGACCGCATCGAGGTTGGCCTGCGGGATCTCTTCGCCGACATGACGACCAGCGTGCTGCTGCGCTCGCGCCACCTACGAGTGGTGGTTCAGCCGAGCCGCGGCGGCGCGATCGTCGGCCTGGAGCATATCGCCAGCTCGTCCGCGCTGCACGACGTGCTGACCCGCCGCGCCGAGGCGTATCACGCGCGCGGAGAGCAGCCCATCGACGGCCACGACCGGGCTATGTTCCACGACCGTCTTCTCACTCCAGACGCAGACACAGACGGCTGGATGACGGACACGGCGGAGCTTGGTGACCTGATGACGCGGTCCTACCGCTTGTTGTCGGTGGAAGACGAGGGTTGGGGCCCTGACGCGCGCGTAACGGTGCATCTCGCCGGAGACGGCACGCTCCGCCTCGCTGGCCAGGAGATCGCCGTCGCGATCCTCAAGCGCACCCGTGTCCATGCCAACCGCGCCGACGTTGAGGTGTCATGGTCGGTCGAGTTCGACACGCCCCTGCCGGCGCCCTGTGATTTCGGCGTCGAGTGCAACCTGAGCAGCCTAGGGGGCACCGCGACGGCGACGCCGATCAGCGTGCATCCCGATCGGCGCGCGTGCGGCGTGGCCACGGTCTCGTACGAAAGCGCCGGTGTGCGGGTCGAGTTGCGGCCCAGCGGCGAGCTCGTCCGGCTCAGCCACGCCGCGATCATCACGGTCGCGCGGCCCGTCGGAGGCGTCTGCGAGCCCCGTTTCCAGGGGTTTTCGCTGCTGTTTCGTCGGTCGCTTGCCGCCGGCACAGCCGCGTTCACCTGCGGCCTCACGCTCAGCGCGGTCGGTGGTTCAGCGCCGGCGCAAGCCCCGATCGGAATCGGATCGCGCTAGTCGTTGGCGCGACCTGCGAGCGCGCCGAGCACCGCTTTCACAGCCTTATCCGCCTCGGCGATGTTCTCTTCGTCGCCGCCCAGCCAGACCCGGCCAAAAGCGCCGAATGACTGGAACTCCAGGACCTTGATCGTCGCGTGTTTCTCCGCCTCGTTGGCCGCCAGCAGCGCGTAGCCGGCCGGGTGCACCTCCAGCAGGTACAACGCGTCCCCCTCCGCGATCATGTCGCCGTGGCGCATGCGATTGATGATCATGGCGTGGTGGCCAGCGATACCCGTGATGATCTGCGCGTTCGTGATCTTGGGCTTGAGGCGATCCTCGACGGCGATGCCATAGAAATCCAGAATCGCGCCGCCGGCCGCCTCGATCTGGCCCTTGTCCGCCGAGTGGACCTCCAACATGCCGAACGCGCGCTCTACGATCAGCATGCCAGGCGTCACGTCCGTGCTCTTGAGCACCGTGTCAGTGACGCGATTGATGCTCATCCCGGGGGCGACCTCAACCAGCAGCGCCGACTGCTTCTCCAGCGGCAGGTAGCCGCCCGCCACAGTCGCGACAAACGCCGCGGTCTGCGGCTGGAGACTGTCGATGACGGTGTAGGTACGCAGCTCGATTTCTTGGGACATCACGGCCTCCTGAGGATCAGCGCGGTCGCGAAGATCGCTGGATCGCTGGCATCGTGCACAGGTTGTAGGGCAAGGGGTGTGTGCGATCAAGATCCCCCGGCGCGGTTGCGCGCCATTGCTGTGCCCGCTTGCGCCCGGCGTGCCGCGCCATGCACCATCGAACCAGATGTCTGAAGCCCCTCGCCGCCCAGAGCTCGACGCCACCCTGATCCGCGAACGCGCGGCCGCCACCGTGCGCTTGCGTCGGAAACGGCACGGCTTCTGGCGCACCATGGGCCGATCCAATCGCCTGTTTCCGCGAAAACTGATGGTCACCCGTGACGGGAAGTGGATCATCGCGATGTCGCTGCTGCTCGGCGTCGGCGCGGTCAACACCGGCAACAACCTGCTCTACCTCGTGCTCAGCCTGCTGATCAGCATCATCGCCATCTCGGGTGTGCTGAGCGAGATGGACCTCGCCGACATCAAGGTGGTGCGGCGGTATCCGCATGAGCTGGAGGTGGGCGAGGCGGCCATGCTGCGCACCGAGGTGCACAACACCAAGCGTCGCGCCGCGTTCAACCTTGAGGTCGATGAGGTGATCGAAGACGACGCCTTCGCCATGCGTCCCGGCTACGTGCTGCACCTGCACGCCGGCGAGGTGGGCCAGTGCTTCGTGATGGTGCGCCCCAAGCGGCGCGGCCCTGTGCGGAGCGCTGGGATCCGCGTGCTGACCTCGTACCCATTCGGGTTCGCCCGCAAATCCAGGCTCTACGTCGACCCGCAGACCTGGCTCGTGCTGCCGCGTGTCGCCGACATCGCCTTGGATGGCGCGCGCGGCGGGGGACGCGGCGACCTCGCTCAAACCCGACGAAAGGGGCACGGCAGCGAGTTTCTGGGGCTGCGCGATTGGCGTCACGGCGACCCGACGCGGGACCTGCACTGGAAGATCTCGGCCCGCCGCGGTCGGCTCATCGCGCGCGAGTGGGAGGAGGAGGCGACACGGGCCGCCCTCGTCGAGTTTGTGCACGTCGCGCCCGACGCCGGTGATGACCCGCAGCAGCTCGACGCGGCGTGTGAGACCGTCGCGGGGCTCTGCGCGTCGCTGCTGCACGAAGGGATGGCCGTCGGTCTGCGCACGTTTGCAGGCACCGTCGCGCCGCAGCCTGACTTCGACGGCAGCGCCGACCAGCTGCTCCATATCCGCCGCCTGCTGGCGAACCTCCTGCTGGCCGATCGTCCGCCGCCGCCGGAGTGGCCGGTGGAGGACGATCGCTGGGTCGACGCGGTGCGCCGCGCTTGGTCCGTGCATGATCAGCTCGCCAGCGGCGCCGCGCTCACGTTCCCCGACGGCAACGGGCCCCTAACCCACGATCGCATCCGCGTCAGCTACCTCGCCCGGCGCGACGCCAGGATCGAGGGCGTCCCGCCGACCGTCGAGGTGCTGCTGGACACGGCCGGCGAGGTGATCAGCATCGAGCGGCCAGACGCCGATGTGGCCGGTGCCGCATGAGCTTTGAGCGCACGTTCCTTTGGGTCAGCTACGGCCTCGTCGGCGTCGCCTTTCTCGCCGTCGCCCTCAGTGGCGAGCTGGGTACCGCAGCACCGGTCGCGTTCGTGTTGGCCTATCTCGCCAGCTACTTCCGCCGCACCGATGGCCCGCCACACGAGCGAACCGCGCAAGTGTGGACCGCCGTCCTGTTCGTCGCGTTGGGTGGCCTCGCGCTCTGGGCCAGCGAAGACGGCAACTGGCTGCTGCATGCGCTGGAGTTTGCGCTCGTCATGACGGTCAGCCGCCTGTTTCAACGGCGCTTCGCTCAGGACTATCTGCAGCTCTACGTGCTGAGTTTCCTGCTCATGCTGGTGGCCGCGGTCATCCACCCGTCGATGGTCTTTGCCGTCAGCTTCGTCGTCTACGCGGTGCTGACGATCTGGGCGCTGACGATGGTGCACCTGGTTCGTGAGATCGAGATCCAGACGGAGACCGGCCCCGAGCACCTCCTGCCGACCCCGGTCCTTCGGCTCTCGAATCTGCGTCGCTTGCTGCCCTGGCGCCGCAAGCCCGCAGACGCGCCATCGACCGACGATCTGCCGGATTCGCCGGTCTCTCCGGAGACGCTGCAGTGGCGCCGTCGCCAGCTGATCGGGGGCGGTTTCCTCGTCGCGTCGAGCCTCATGGCCATCGGCGCGCTGCTCGTGTCGATGGTGTTCTTCTTCCTGTTCCCGCGCCTGGGCATGGGCTTCTTCTACGCCCGCACCCGCAACTCGCAGCAGGTCACAGGCTTCTCAGACGCCGTGAAACTCGGCAATTTTGGCAACATCAAGAGCAGCGCCGAGGTGGTGATGCGCCTGAAGTTCCCTGAGGATCCCGCGCGCCTCAAGCGTTCGGTGCGCATGCGTGGGCTCAGCTTCGACAACTTCGACGGCAGGAACTGGAGTCGCACCGAAGGCCCGCGCTGGCAGCTGCAGCACCTAGGCCAGCGGTTTGAGGTGCCAGGCACGACGCTGCCGCGAAAAGGCCGGGAACGCGGCTATTTGATGCATGTGTATCTCGAGCCGCTCGGCACGGAGGTGCGAGTCCTGTTCGCGCCACCCCGCACGCGCGCGTTCAGTTTTCTCGACAGTCAGTACGACGGCTATCGCGGGCGCCGCAAGAAGATCAGCCTCGGCCTCGGCGGCGATTTCACCTTCAAGGCGCCGCACGACACGTCGCTCGCCTACTCCGCTGAGGTGGTCGAGCCCCTGAACGAAGCGCGGCGGCGGCAGGAGATCGTCAGGTTCTCAAGTCAGGTCACGCCGAAGTGGGTGCGTGATCGCTGGGTGCAGCTGCCAGCCGACGTCGACCCGCGCATCGCGAAGCTGGCGCTGCGGCTCGTGGGCCGGAAGGTGTCCCGACTCGAGCAAGCGCTGACGCTGGAGGCTGCGCTGCGGCGTGAGTGGACCTACAGCCTAGCCGGGGACCAAGATCCCAAAGATCCCCTCGGCGACTTCCTGTTCGGCAAGAAGACCGGACACTGCGAGTATTTCGCCACATCGATGGCCGTCATGATGCGCACGCTCGGCCACCCGGCGCGCGTCGTGAACGGCTTTCTAGGCGGGCAATTCAACGATTTCGGCGACTACCGCATGATCAAGCAGGGCGACGCGCACAGCTGGGTCGAGGTCTACTTCCCCAAATACGGCTGGGCGACGTTCGACCCCACACCGCCGGCCGGGCAGCTCGCGCCGCAGCTCAAAGGGCTGCTCGATTGGGCGCGCCGCGTCGCCGATGGCGGGACTATGCTCTGGTATTCGTGGGTCGTGGAGTACGACTTGGAGCGGCAGGTCGCCATGATGCGACGGGTCGGCAGCGCGCTGCGCAAACTCGGCGGGGGGCTGCGGGTGGGGGGCAGCAAGCGACGGCGCCAAACGCAGCGGCCCGAGCAACCAGACGCGCCCACCGACAGAGATGCACCGTGGCCCTGGATCCCGATCGGCGCCGTCGTGATTGCGTTAGGCGCCGGCTTCTGGCTCTGGCGCCGCCGCAATCGGCCGACCAAGATCATCTTCGATGAGCGGCTCGACAAGGTGTTGCGTCGGGTTGAGCGGCGCCTGATGCAGCGCGGCACACCGCGGCTGAGCTGGCAGACGTGGCAGGTCGTCGCCAACCGTCTGCGAGACGAGAACGCGGCGCCAGCCAACGACGCGCAGGCGTTTGCCGACGCGTGGGACCGCGCCCGCTACGGGGTAGACGACTTAGATGCACGTGTCGCCGCTTTGACCGCCGCCGACGCATTCGAACGCGCCTTGCTGGCCGCGGAGAAGGCGGACAATCGGGCGGCATGAGGCGACGGCTCGATGCGACGGCGCAGTGCTGTCGCTCAGACGCGGTGCGCTTGCGCCGACCCGACGAGACGGCCACACTGGCGACGCACGCAGGAGATCAGCGCCATGCTCCATCGAAACTTTCTGGCGACGTCCACCCGGGCATCGCATCTTCTCTCGCCCAAAGGCCGCATCGCCCGGATTGTCGGGCTGCTCGTCGCCGTGACGCTGACGCTGGCCCCGGCGCTGGACGTGCACGCGCGCAGGAAGCGACCGCGGCGCCCGGCGAAAGACAAGAAGACCTTCGTTGAGATCATGTCCATGACGGCTGGCGCCACCATCTACCTCGACGACAAGAAGCTCGGCGTCGTGCCCATGGAAGATCCCATCGAGGTCACGCCAAACGAGTCGCACGCGCTGCGCCTGCAGAAGCGCGGCTTCGCGACGTTCTCCACGTCGTTCAAGCTCAAGGCCGGAGAATCGCACGAGGTCGAGGCCGATCTGGTCCCGTCCGGCGGCATTCTGAAGGTGACCTGCAACATCCGCCGCGCCCAGGTCATGCTCGACGGCAAGCCAATCGGTCGCACGCCCTTTGATGGGGACGTGCCGCCCGGCAAACACAAACTCGAGGTCATCGCTCCCGGCAAGACGCCCGCCGCGCGCTTGATCGACGTTCACGCCGGCAAAGAGATCTCGCTCGACATCAAGCTCGTCGACGTGCCGCCGCCCGTCATCAAAAAGGACACCTCGGTGCTCGGCAAGTGGTGGTTCTGGACAGCGATCGGCGCCGCAGTGGTTGGTGGCGCGACGGCGGCCGCCCTGGCGTCGCGTGAAGTGCAGGTCAACCCGCCACAGGCCAATCTGACGCTGAACATCGGCAGCAACTAGCCAACTGGCGGTCGGCAGTCGGGCTTCAGCCCCGGATTCGCGGGCGATTCGCCGCATCCTGACGTGACAGACCTTGGCGCTGGTCCCGCAGCCGCGCCGCCCGGACGCCAAAGCCCTGTCGCAGCGACGGCGACGCCGGCGGACACTAGACCGCTCTCTTCATGGCCTCGTCGTCGTCCCGCAGGCGCTTGAGCTCGATGCGCAGCACCTTCTTGTCGTCCGCGTCGAGCACCGTCACCTCAAGATTTCGCCACACGAGGCTGTCTGAGGCGGACGGTAGCTTGCCAAAGAGATCCACCACGAAGCCGCCCACGGTGCTGTACGGCGTCTCTTCGGGCAGCTCGACCTGGATGTTCTCTTCCACCGTGCGCAGGTCCGCGCTGGCGTCCACCACCCACACGTCTGTGCCGACGGCCCGCACCGGATCCTCGACCTCGTCGTGTTCGTCGTAGATCTCACCCACCAGCTCTTCCAACACGTCTTCGAGCGAGACCAAGCCGGCCGTGCCGCCATGTTCATCGACGACGACCGCCATGTGCACCTTGAGCCGCTGGAACTCCGTCAGCAGCGCCGCGGCCTTCTGCGTCTCGGGCACGAACATCGCGCCGCTCAGATGATCCGCGAGGGTGAAGGCCGCCGCGTCGTGCGTCTCCTGAAGCAGCGTCTTGGCATAGAACACCCCCAAGATGTCATCGAGCGACGCACCGAACACCGGGTAGCGCGAGTAGCCATTTTGCCGGACGATCGTGATCACCTCGTCGTGGCTTGCGGTGACCTCCAAGCCGACCACCTGGGTCCTCGGCGTCATGATCGACCGCACCGACGTGTCCCACAGATCAAACACGTTCTGCAGCAAGTTGCCTCGGCTACCGTCGATCGACCCCTCTTCACTGCCGATGCGCACGAGGTCCTCGATCTGCTCTTCGGTGACCATGAACCCGTTGGACTCAGTGCTGACACCAAGCAGCATGATGAGCCGTTTGGCGAACCAACTCAGCCCGCGGGTCACGCGCGTCGTCGCGACATGAAAGAACCACACCAGCCAGAACGGCCGAAGAAACCAGGTCGGATGGCTCTTCGCCAAGGTCTTGGGCGCGATCTCTCCGATCACGAGCACCAACAACGTCAGCACGAAGATGCCGCCGCTCAACGCCCATTGTTTCAAGCCCTCAGGGAGCGCGTCACTGCCGGTGAGCTGTAGCGTGAGAGACGTGGTGACCGCCGAGGCGATGATGTTGACCAACGTGTTGCCGGCCAACAAAGACGTTAGAATGCTCGCGTGATCATCGAGCCACGCCTGCAGAAAACGCCGCGGCCCAATCCCGTCCTCCAGCAGCCGCCGAATGCGCGGCTCACCCATGCTGGTGATCGCGGTCTCAGATCCGGCGAAGAGGAAGGACAGCGCTAGGCACGCGCAGACGATGAGAATCGACCTAAGGGGTTCACCGTCCATGGATTTCTCCCATGGTTAGGGCGACCACCGCGGACGATGCGACGACGCGAGCGCAGGCAAACGGGGGTGTGAGGTGCAGCCGTGGGTGCGACGTTTCGCGTAAGGGGCCAGCAGATGGTGGTTCCAACTCCGCAGTCTCCAACTCGCGCAAAGCAGCACGGTTCGTGGATGGTAGCCGGTCATTCGTGAAGGATCAACGATTCCAGCTAGCTCGATCAATCACTTGAATGGGTTCACGCCGCAGACGGCGGTGCCGAGGCTGACGTAGTCGGTGCTGTTCTTGATGCAGTGCGGCATCTCCGGGTTCCAGGCCGCGCAGACGGCGTCCGACGAGCAGTTGCGACCGCAGACTTTGTAGGGCTCAGGGCTTGTGCGGGCGGTGTTTCCGCTGCTCGTGGACTTCTCAAAAGCCGATGAGAACTCGCCGTCGGTGGCGCAGGCTGCGGAGGTCGGGCTGTCTCCGCCCGTGCAGTTGTTGTTCTTGGTGCAGAACTTGATGGCGTTGTTATACCCGGTCAGAAACCCGCCGGTGAAGCAGTAGCCGTACATGCAGTCGGTGTGAGCGACGCATGTCTTGCCGTTCTCGAGCCCTGTCGTGGCCTTGATCGGTGGGCACTGCCACCAGAGTCCGGTCCGAGTCGAGCCGCCGGCGCCGCTGGTCGGCGTGGTCTCGCAGCCCGTGAGTGTCCCGCTGAGCGCCCCGCTCAGCGCAATGGCGAGCGTGAGGGCGAGTGTGGCGGCGTTGGTTCGGTACATGGCGGGCTCCGGAGGCTGGACCGTGAGGGGCAGGGTGACGATAGTGTAGAGACCTCCGCACGTCCTGCACAGGTGGCGGGGTGGATTGTGTGGCTCACGGCCCACACAGGTCGCTGCAGCTTGTGCCCCGTCGCTCGCAGGACCAGCCGCGGCGGTCTCTGTGCGCCAGCGTCCACGTACCGACGCCGGGCGCGAGTCGCCAGATGTCACCCAGGGCACCGCATTCGCCGCGGCCGCCGAAGAGCCACAGCGCGGCGTCGCCGGCCGCGAGCAGGCCATGGCTGCGCCGCGGTGGGCTCAGCGGATCCAACGCGGTGAAGCCGGCCGGGGCCAAACAGGGATCTGCCAGCGGGGTGACGACGCCGCCAGACGTGGCGCCCTTGCCGAGGTCGCCCGCGCGGATGCGCTGCCACTTGCCGACGCTGGCGAGCGGCATTCGCCAGAGATCGTTGCGAAACCCCTGAGCGCTGTCATCGCGGCCGCCAAACAGCCACAGGTCCGTCGCCGTCGTCGCCAGCGCCGCGCCGCGCCGGGGCGTCGGCCGGTTCCCCGACTCCGGCAGGCGTGTCCAGGCCATGGTCTGTGTATTGAACACCCACAGGTCGCCAAGCAGCCCGCCGTGGCTGCGGCCGCCAAACAGCAACAGCTGCTTGCCGCCGTTGAGGGCGATGAGGCCATGCTCGGCTCGCGCGACAGGCGGTTGAGTCGCGATCGGGGGCAGCTCCCAAGCCGAAAGATCAAGCCGATAGCGCCGCAAGTCGGGCAGCAGCACGCCGACGCCCGTCGTGCCGCTCGCGTCGCCACCGTGCACCCAGACGCTCGGCGGCGAGGTCTGCGTGGCGATGGCGGCGTGGTGCCGCGCCGGGATGCTCTGGCTCGTCGCCAAGCTCCACGCCCCAACGCTGCCGCCGAAGCGCCACAGATCGCCGCGCACGACCCAGGGCCCCGCGGTCGTGTCTCGCTGCCAACCGCCAACGAGCCACGCGCTGCCCAGGCCGACGGTGGACGCTGCCCCGCTCCGGCTCGGCGGGGTGCCGGGCGCAGCAGAGCGCCAACCGTCACACGGCGCCCAACTGCCACCTTGTTTGGTCGATCGGCCCATCTCAGTGCAGCGCCCAGCGGTCGCGACGTCGCCGCCGTGCACCAGCAAGCGTCCCATGAGCCAACCGCCCGCCGGCGAGGCCCGGGGCAGCAGCGCGCTGGCGCGTGGGGTCGCCGTGCTGGTCTTGTCGCAGCCATCCGCGGCGCCGCCCGCGTCGGTCAAGGCGTTCACGTCTGACCACCAAGGCACGTTTTTGCAGAGCTGGTCGATGCAGACCGTGTTGGGCGGGCACGCGCCATCGAGGCCACAAGCCCGCTCCTGGCCCGTGCAGCCGGCGGCGCAGACCATCAGGCAGATCGCCGCGACCACCCTCACCGCGACCACCCTCACCGCGGCTACACCGCTCGCGCTGCCCGCAGATGGCGATGAAATCAAGGTTCTCGGGCCGCGCTCGGCGTGATGCGATCGCGATCGGGTCATGGCGAGCACGCGCAGCCAATGCCCTTCGGTTCGGCCGTGATGCGAATCTCATCGATCCAAACGCCGCGCGTGGCCACGGGCGCCGCGGCGACGCCGACCCACACCGCGGACAGCTGCACCACGTCGCCATCGAGCGTCACATCAAACGGCAGATCCAGCGCCACCATCGTCGCGGTGGAGCCGCACAGGGTGCCGCCCGCCAACACTTGCCCCTCCCGCTTCACACGTAGCGCTCCCTCGCTGCACACGACCCCGTCCTTATCGAGGCGGGCCTTCAACCGCACGCGCCACGCCCCCGCGCTCAGCGCCAACGGCGGAAAACGGGCTTCATAGGTCCCGGACGCCAGCGGGCAATGCAGACTCCGCGTGCCGTCGCTCGCGACCGCGTCGACCTGACTTGCCCACGTCGCTCCGGCGCTCACCGGCGGCGCGTCGGCCAGCATCCGCCACCCGGGCGCTGTGGTCGCCTCGAAGCTCTCGTCGAACGCCTGCGGCACCAAACAGCGGCTCGCGGCCTTGCAGGTGCCCGTCTCACACCAACCCGCGGTGCAGCTCTGGCCGGGGGTGCACACAAGCGGCGTGTGTTTGCACTGCGCCGACGCGATCACGCAGCTGTCTTGGGTGCACGCGAAGCCGTCGTCGCAGTCGATGTCCGCCACGCAGCACGTCGGCCCGGTGGTTGGCGTGCCCTTGCAGCTCCCCAAGCCATCACACACGTCCGTCGTCGTGCACGTCGACCCGTCGTCGCAGGCCGTGCCAGGCTGTTTGAAGGCGTTGGCGCAGCCCTTCCCTTTGTCGCAGAGGTCGAGCGTGCAGAACTTGCCGTCGTCGCAGTCCGGCGCCGTTCCGGCCGCGCACCCACCCACGCCGCACAGCTCGTCGCCGTTGCACGGATCGCCGTCAGCGCAGCTGCCCGTCACCGTCACCAAGTGCTGGCATCCGCTCGTCGGCAGGCAATAATCCAACGTGCACGGCTTACTGTCATCGCATCCCAAGTAGGCCGCACCCTTGCACAGTCCACTCGCGCAGGCGTCGCCAACCGTGCATTGCGAGCCGTCGCTGCAGCTCACACCCGACACGGCCTTGTGGCTGCAGCTGCCTTCCGGTTTGGCGCAGCCGTCGAGGGTGCATGGGTTGAAATCGTTGCAGTCGCCGTTGAGCTTGCAGCAGTTGCTGATCGCCTTGCCTTTGCAGAGCCCCTGTTCGCAGACCGCGTCGGACGTACAGCCCGTCGGTGTGACGCAGGGGCCGGTGTGAAACGTGATCTTGCACAACCCCGACGTCAGGTCGCAGCTGTCATCGGTGCAGGTGTTGCCGTCATCGCAGTTGATCGAGACGCCGGCCTGGCAGCTGCCCCCGGTGCAGATGTCGCCCAGTGTGCACGCGTCGCCGTCGTCGCAGCCTGTCTTTTCGGTCTTTTCGCTGCTGTGCACACACGCGCCGGTGCCGTCGCAGCTGTCGACCGTGCATGGCTGCTTGTCATCGCAGTTCTTTGGCGTGCCACTGCATCCGCCGCCGCTGCAGCTGTCCGCGGTCGTGCACGCGTCGCCGTCCGAGCACAGGCCGCTGGTCGGAAGGTAGCGACATCCTAACTCCACCTTGCACGTGTCGATGGTGCAAACGTTGAGATCATCGCATTGCAGCGCTGTGCCCACGCACGATCCGGACGCGCAGCCGTCGCTCAACGTGCACGCGTTGCCGTCGTCGCAGCTGCCGGAGTGACTCGTGTGCGCGCAGCCTTTCAGCGGGTTACAGCTGTCCAGCGTGCAGGGGTTGGTGTCTTCACACTTGAGCGGCACGCCGACCACGCAACCGTCGTTCGCGCAAGCGCTGAAGCCGTTGCACACGTCCCCGTCATCGCAGTTCGCCCCTTCGGGCAGCACCGGGTGGCTGCACTTCGCCGTCCCCGCCACGACGTCACAGATGTCCAACGTGCACAGATCCTTGTCGTTGCATGCCTGCCAGAGCCCGCCCGTGCACAACCCCAAGTCGCAGCTCTCTCCGATCGTGCACGGGTTGCCGTCACTGCAGGCGGCGGAACCGACCCCCGCGTTCTTGCAGGCGCCGCCCTGGCAGAGGTCAGCGGTACACGGGTTGCCGTCGTCGCAGTTCCCATCGGCCGTGCAGCAGCTTGGCAGGGGGATGCCGATGCACAGCTTGGCGAAGCAGGTGTCCTTGGTCGTGCAGGGGTTGCCGTCGTTGCAGACGCCATCGTGCGCGGCATGGACACAGGCGCCGCTCGCTGAGTCGCAGTCGTCACTCGTGCACGGGTTGCCGTCGTCGCAGACCACCGTGCTGTGGCCCTTGCAGCCGCCATCGAGGCACGTGCCCGCTTGGGCGCAGAGGTCCGTGGGTTTGCACGCGGAGCCCACCGGCAACGCCACCGACAGGCAGCCCTTGTCCGCGGCGCAGGGGTCGAGCGTGCAGGGGTTGCCGTCGTCACAAATCGCCGCGGTGCCGCCCTTGCAGACCCCTTTCGCGCAGCTCTCGCCCGTCGTGCACGGGTCGCCGTCGTCGCACGTGCCGATATGCGGCAAGGAGCGACATCCGCCAGGCAGCTCACACAGGTCCACGGTGCACGGGTTGCCGTCGTTGCAGCGCTTGGCGGTCGGCACATGTTCACATCCAGTCCCGGCGACACAAGCGTCGACCGTGCAGGGGACGGCGTCATCACAAATCGGGGCTTCATCGGTCTTGCCATCGCAGTCGTTGTCGACGCCATCACAGCTCTTCTCGACGGTCTCATAGTTGTCGATGCCGCCGAGGTTGCAGACCCATTGTCCGGCGACGCAGCGCGACGTCGGCGCGCCCAAACAGACGCCGCTCACCCCGCACACTTCGCCGGCTTTGCCGTCCAGATCCTCGTCTGTCTTGCCGTCGCAATCGTTGTCGAGGCGGTCGCACCGAAGCTCGCCATCAGGCTCGTAATCCGGCACCCCTAGCACCTCGCACTTGACCTTGCCGACCGCGCCCAAGCAGGTCGCACGCGGCGAGTGGCCGGCGCAGACGCCGAGATCGCAGAACGCCGCGGCCAGCGCCTCCTTGCTCGCCGGCACCGAGTCGACCTTGTCATCCGGATCGGCGAGGCAGTCGCCGTCTTCATCATGTGTGTCGTGCTCAAGCGCGTCGGGTTTGCCGTCGCCATCGCGATCGCGGGGCGTCGCCGGGTTTGGGCCGACCTCGAGCTTGTCGTCTAAGCCATCGTTATCTGAGTCGCGCGATGCCGGGTTGGTGCCCGCCGCGCGCTCGGCCACCGCGTCCAACCCGTCGCCGTCCACGTCGACGTCCGGCGCGGCGCATCGGGCCGGCCGCCATGGACCAGTCTCGCAAAAACGCGACGCACAGGCGCTATCCGCTGAGCACGGCGTGCCGTTCGAGAGGCTCTGGTCGGCGCTGCAGGACAGCACCAGCGACGCGACGAGCAGCGGGCCGAGTCGGGCGCGGGGCGATGGCTGGCCAGCCCAATAGCCTCCCGCACACGCCCACGCGCGTTGAATCCTTGCGTGCGCTCGCCGGGCTCCCGGCATTGCACCTCCCTCTTCCCGTCTACCTGTGTCTCGTCCGCGCAGGCTAGCGATCTTGCAGGGCGTAGTACACACCGAGCACCTTTCGCACGTAGCTGTCCGTCGCGGCGTAGGGCGTGCCACCGCGCCGTTTCACCCGCGTCGACCCGGCGTGGTACGCGCTCAGCACCTTCACCAGATCGCCGCGAAAGCGGTTGGCGAGGATCCGCAAGAACCGCGCGCCGCCGAGGATGCTCTGGTTCGGATCCCGGAGGTCCTTCACGCCCATCGCCTTGGCCGTGTCCGGCAGCAGCTGCATCAGGCCAACGGCGCCGGCGTGGGAGACAACCGTTGGATTGTAGCCGGACTCCACTTTCATGACGGCGCGAACCAAGTTCTCCGGCAGCTTGTAGCGCGCCGCGGCGGCCCGCACTTCTGCGGCGAAGGGGGCGCGATCTTCGGCGGTCACCTCAGGAATCCGGGTCGGTGCGGGCGTCGTGGAGTACCGGCCCCGAACGTCCCGCTGCGGCGGTTGCGGTTGCGGCAGCGTCGGAGCGCCGCCGTTCGGCCCTGGCGTGTGTCGATACACCACCGGAGCGTGCGCGGATGCGGTCGGCGTGGTCTCCGGCGCCGGGATCTCGGCGCGCGCCACCCGCAGCGGCGCGCCGAGCCGTCGCAGCCGCAGCGTCTTGCGCCAGTCGCACTGATCGGGCTCAAGGCTCGTGTAGAATGGCTTGCAGTTCTTGAGGACCTGGTCGGCTCGTTCCTTGCTCCCGATCGCCTTGCGCAAGTTGATGCCGCTGGCGATTGCGCCGCGACAATTGAACATGGCGGTGCGGCACAGCGGCGCGGCCAGCGCGGTGTTGGTCGCGGTCATGACGCCGACCGTCGCCAGCGCCAGCGCCAGTCGTCGCGTCGCGCTCGGTTGCGGGAATCTCAAGTGCGGGCGCATGATGCCTCCAGTTTGTCGCCACCTGAACTGCGCCCACTCTATCGCGACTCGCCCGCGCTTGCCCACCAAGCTCTCGCAGCCCCGAACTTCACGGCTCTCGCAGCCCCCGACTTCGCTGGAGTCCTACGTGCCGTCGATCTCCGTCACTCTGGTCGGCTGTGGCCGCTGGGGCCGCAACCTCGCCCGCAACTTGCACCAACTCGGCGCCCTCGCCGGGATCGTCGAAGTCGATGCAGGCGCCCGAGCTGACGTCGCCGCCCGCTGGCCCGCGGTCCCGTGCTGGCATGGCATCGACAGCGTCCCACGATCGCACGCCGTCGTGATCGCCGCCCCCGCCGTTGAACACGCTCGCCTCGCCGCGCATTTCCTGCGCCTGGGTCAGCACGTGTTTGTCGAGAAACCGCTCGCCCTCGACATCAGCGAAGGCCGCGCCCTCGTTTCTTTGGCGGAGACCCAAGGCTGCGTGCTGATGGTCGGACATCTTTTGCACTATCACCCCGCGGTGGAAGCCCTGGCCGGTCTGGTGCGCGACGGTAGCCTGGGCCGCCTGCGCTACGTCTACTCAAATCGGTTGAATCTCGGCCGTTTCCGCACCGAAGAGAACAGCCTGTGGTCCTTTGCCCCGCACGACGTGGCGGTCCTGCTGCGCCTCGTCGGTTCGCTGCCCGACCGGGTCACAGCCGTCGGCGGCTACTTCCTGCATCCCACCGTCGCTGACACAACGATGACGACGTTGTCTTGGGCGCACGGCGTTCAAGCGCACATCTACGTGTCGTGGCTGCACCCATTCAAAGAGCAGCGCCTCGTCGTGGTCGGTCAAGACGCCATGGCCGTGTTCGATGACCGCGCCGCCGAGCACAAGCTGGTCCTGTATCGCCACGGCGTGGAGTGGATCGGCGGCCGTCCGCAACCGATCGCGGCGCTCGCGGAGCCAGTCGCGCTGCGGGCGGTCGAACCCCTGGCCGAGGAGATGTCGGTCTTCCTCCGCGCTTGTGCCGACCCAACCGCGCGGCCGATCTCGGATGGCGCGGAGGGCGTCGCCGTGCTCACCGTGCTCGACGCCGCCGAGCGGTCCATGGGCGGCGGCGGCGCTCCGGTGACGCTGACCCCGGCGGACCATCGCGCGCCGACGGCGCCGCAAGTGCATCCCTCCGCGGAGATCGGTGAGGGCGCGGAGATCGGCGAAGGAACCAAGGTCTGGCACTTTGCCCACGTCATGGCTGGCGCGCGGATCGGCCGCGATTGTGTGCTGGGCCAAAATGCGTTTGTGCAGTCCGGCGCGGTCCTGGGCGATCGCGTGCGTGTGCAAAACAACGTCTCGATCTACGACGGGGTTGTGCTGGAAGACGACGTCTTCTGCGGGCCGTCCTGCGTCTTCACCAACGTCGTGCGCCCGCGTTCGCACGTCAGCCGCAAAGACGAGTTCGCGCGCACCGTCGTCGGCCGCGGCGCCACGATCGGCGCCAACGCGACGGTGGTCTGTGGTCACCAGATCGGCGCGTACGCCTTCATCGCGGCGGGCGCTGTGGTCAGCCGCGAGGTGCCGCCGCACGCCATGGTGGTCGGGGTGCCCGCACGGGTCGTTGGCTGGGTGTGCAGCTGCGGCGAGCGCCTCGCGTGGCCGATCGCGCCGATTGAAGGCAGCACCAACACGTGTCACCGCTGCGCCGCCACGTGGCGCTGGCAAGGCGGCGTGGTCTCCGCCAAGCAGGACGTATGAGCGACACCACCTCCAGCGTGCCCTTTGTTGACCTGAAGCGGCTGCAAGCCCCGCTGCGCGCGGACCTTGAGGCGGCTTTTTCGCGCGTGCTCGATCACGGCATTTACGTCTTGGGGCCCGAGGTGCAGGCCTTTGAGCAGCAGCTGAGCGGGTACCTGGGCGCCGCCGACACGGCTGGCGTGTCCTGCGGAACCGACGCGCTCCTCGCCGCGTTTTTGGCCTTGGGCCTCCCAGCCGGTGGCGAGATTCTGATGACGCCACTGTCGTTCATCGCGTCGGCCAGCTCCGTGCTGCGGGCCGGGTTGCGGCCTGTGTTTGTCGATCTGCCAGACATCGGCTTTCATCCGAGCCCGCAGGCCTTCGAGGACGCGTGGACGCCCGCCACGGTCGGCGTGCTCGCCGTGCATCTCTTCGGCGAGCCGGTGCCGATGGCCGATGTCGCAGCGCTCTGCGCCCGGCGCGGCGGGGTTCTGGTTGAGGACTGCGCCCAGGCGATCGGCGCGCGAACGCCGTCGGGTGCGTCAGTCGGCCTCGCCGGCGCCGCGGGCACGCTCAGCTTCTTTCCAGCCAAAAACTTGGGCGCGCTCGGTGATGGCGGCGCAGTGTTTGGCAGCGACCCAGCGCTCATCGCGCACGTCCGGCGCATTCGGCAGCATGGTCGCCGAGCCCGCGACGCGTACGATGAGCTCGGCGGCAACTTCCGCCTCGACGCGCTCCAGGCCGCCATGCTGCGTGTGCTGCTGCCGGCCCTCGACGACTGGACTCAGGCGCGCGCCGCCAACGCAGCGAGCTATCTCGCGGCCTTTGCGCCGTTGGAGCGAGCAGGCCAGCTGCAGCTGCCCCAGCCCTTGGCGGGTCACGCTTGGAATCAGTTCTGCATCCGCACGCCGCATCGGGCGAACCTCGTCGAAGCGCTGACCGCAGCGGGTATTGGCCACGCCGTCTACTACACGCGCGCGCTGCATCAGCAGGCCGCGCTCGCCGCCGCCGTCCCCGCGGAACACTTGCCGAACGCCGAGCGTTGTTGCGCTGAGGTGCTGGCCATCCCCGTGTATCCTGGCCTCACCGAAGCCGAGCGTAATCGCGTGATCGAGGTGGTGACACAGACGTTGCCATGCTAGGTTGCGCCGCCCACAGAGCGGCCTGCCTCACGCAGACCGCCACCCGATCAGGAGCCGCGCTGCCATGACCGACACGACCCGTCTCGCCAGCAAGTCCGACGAAAAAAAGGCCCCTGAGGCCGCGAGTATGATTGGAGAGAAGCTCTTCAAGAGCCGACAGATTCAGCTCACGGGCCAGGTCGACGACAAGGTCGCGCGGGCCATTACGTCGGCGCTGCTCGCCCTCGAAGCAGATGACCCCAAAGCGCCGATCACGCTCCTGGTCAACTCGCCCGGCGGCAGCGTCACGGCGGGTTTTGCCATCTACGACATCATGCGTTTCATCCAGCCCAAGGTGCGTGTGGTGTGCGCCGGTCTCGCCGCCTCGATCGCGACGGTCATTTTGCTCGGTGCCGACAAGGCAGACCGACTCTCGCTGCCCAACACGCGCCTGCTGATCCACCAGCCGATGATCCCCGGCACGGTGTACGGCCCGGCGAGCGATCTTGAGATCACGGCGACGGAGCTGCTCAAGACGCGGGCGAAGATCAACAAGCTCCTCTCAGAGCAGACCGGTCAGCCCTACGCCCAGATCGAGCATGATACGCAGCGGGATTACTGGCTTACCGCGGATGAGGCCGTCGCGTACGGTCTGATCGCGCGCGTGATTCAGTCGCGCGCCGAACTTGACGCCTGAGCTGCTGACCTAACCCCCCCTCCTGCGGGACGGGGCGTTGGCGCCTAAACGCAAACGGCCGCCGTCGAGCCGCAGAATCTGGGATCGGCTACATGTCTAGGACGATGACACCATTGTTGGCGTCGTCTTCGTCCTCGTCGTAGTGACGACGCGACGGTAGCTCGGGTCGGCCGCTATCTGTGCCTGATCTAGGGGGATAGGGCATGGGAAAGGCGCCGGGACGTTCCAGACGCGGTTGCCGTCGCTCGTCGAACTGCTCGCGACGCCTGATCTCCTCAATTATGAAGGCATCCAACATCGTGCACCTCCTGAGGTTCTGCACTCTCTTCACGTGTAACGCACAGCGCCGTGGGGCCATTCATCCAGCGCTCACCTTTGTGATGCCACCCTTGAAACCAAGCTAGCAGCCACTTTTACACCCCGCAAGTTGGTGGCCGTCCTTCTGCTTGCACGCCTGCACCTTTCTGGCCCTTGCGCCTGCGCCGATTTCCGCTAGTGCGGGCGATGGCTGCCGCTCACTCAACCGTCGCCCGGCCTGCACAGCGTGTCCAGAAACGCTTCGATCTCAGCCGAATAGGTGTGGTCTGGCACCCCCGTGCGATGAATCGCGAGGCGCGGCAACGCGACGACGTCCAGCGGCCCCCGGCGACCCGCGAGCAAAACGCGGATGGCCGGTTTTTTTGTCGATCGGTGGTGCAGCGGCTGCATGCGCATGTTGCCCAGACCCGCCCCGGCGAAGGCGCGCACGAGGCGCTCGGCGCCGTCTGCCGGGTAGACCATACACAGCACGCCGCTTGGGCCCAGCGCGGCGGCTGCTGCTGCGCTGAACGCCTCCACGCCTGCAGTGGACTCGTAGTGCGCGTCGCGGCGCTCTGGGTGCGTCGGTAGGTTGCGACCGGCTCGGCGGTAGTACGGTGGGTTGCTGACCACGAGATCTAGATCGAACAGATCGGGGACCGGGCCATGCGCCAGATCGTGCAGCCGGACGCGGCCGTGTACGCCGTTGAGCTTGAGATTCCGGGCCGCCCGCGCTGCGAGGCTGGCTTGACGCTCGATCAAGTTGAGCTCTGCGTTGGGCGCGAGCCGGCCGAGGAGGATGGCGACCAGGCCGCTACCAGCGCCAAAGTCAGCGATCCGCCGTGCCGCGCCGGCCTGCTTCGACGCAAACCAGCCGAGCAGCATGGCGTCGACGCTGGTGCGGTAGCCCTTCTTCGCCTGGAGGAGCTGGATGTGACCGCGGAGCATCACGTCGAGGCTCTCATCCGATTGTGGCGTCGAGGTCACGTGCTAGGTCCAAGCGCGGCGATGAGCGCGGCCTTGGACACCGCGCCTTCGCGCAGCAGCCGCCAGCCGCCGCTCGTAGGGGCGACAACCGTCGACGCCGCGCCAACTGGGGCTGGCGGTCGCACGAACGCGCCCGCGAGCGCCGCGACGAGCGCCGCTGGGATCGCATCGAGGTCCTCCGCTGGAGCTGCGCCGGGCAGGTTCAGACTGGAGCTGACGATGGGGTGGCCGAGCGCACCACACAGCCATTGCACACAGGGGTGCGTGTCGCGTCGGATCGCGATGGTACCCGCAGGACCTCGTACGCGGGCGGGAACGGCGGGACCGGCGGCGAGCACCCACGTCACCGGGCCGGGGAGGTCGATCGCTAGCCAGCGCTGCAGATCGGCGGCGCTGATCCAGCCGCGCGCGTGTTCGGCGCAGTCAACGACATGTACATAGCCCTCGCCACGGTGTCGTCCCTTGAGCGTGTCGAGCGCGTCCATCGCGCGGTCGCTGAGCGGGTTCGCGCCAATCCCGAGCAGGCTCGTCGTGGCGTGAGCGACCAGGGCGCCATCGCGGAGATAGGCGACCGCGTCGGCGCCGCGCAGCGCGTCCAGAGCGGGTGTTGGTGGCGCAGGCACGTCGCGCGAGCTTGCCGTGATCGCGGGCCCCTAGCGGACGCCGCTTGAGAACTGCGTATGCACAAAGCCGAAGTCGAGCGGTGGCAGGATGCTGTTCGGATCGCCCCGGCCAGGGGCGTACTGCATCGCGCTGACGTCTGTCGCGTTCATGTGTCGATAGAATAGGAAGGCGCCGGCACCAACGAGCACCGCGCCGAGGCCGAGGCCAACGCCGGACATGACGCTTTTTGTGCCGATCTCATCGACGTAGTCCTTCTTGGCCGCGTCGATCTTCGCACGCAAGGCCGGGTTCTGTCGCTCCGCGTCGCTGCAGGCCTGCGTGGGATCCACGCAGTCGTAGACCGTGACACCCGCCTGGTTGAGGTATCCGACGAACGCGACGCCGACCCCGAGGCTGACGATACCTGCACCCGTCACGGCCCAGCCAGGCACCGAGGTGTACCACTTCTGACCGCCGGAGCCGGCGACTGAGCGATCCATAATGGTGTCGATCGCCCGCGTGACCGCGCGCTTGGAGAGGCCGACCTGTGGGATGCGGGAGTTGGTGGTGCGCACGACGGCGTTCTTGTTCACGTCGACAACGAACGTCACCAGCTTGCGCTCGAAGACGCCCGTCACCACGACGAAGTTGGCGCCTTCAACGAGACGGCCCAGGGCGACGGCGTCCAAAGCAACCCGACGTTGCGCTTCAGCGAGGTCCTTGTAGCTGAGACCGGCGTGGTCATCCTCAAGCACGAGGTGCGATTCGAACTGCAGGTCGACGTGGATCTTGGTCGTCTTACCGGCGTCAACGCGCACGTTATGCAGCATCGACGTGCTCGAGCCGCGCTGCAACCGCATGCTGTAGCGGCCAGGGATGAGGCCCGTCACCTGTGCGGGGGTCTTGCCGCGCGAGATGCCGCCCAGGAACACACCTGCGCCGAGCGGCGTCGAAGACACGTCGATCGAACCCTGTGGCAACTTCTTCATCTCTTTGACGACATTTTGAAAGATCGCGACAACATCGGGGCGATAGTGGTCGTCCGTGACGGGGGCCGTTGGGCCAAATGCCGTCACAATCGAGCGGAAGATGTCCGCGGCGGCGTCCAGGTCCTTGGAGATGACGTAGGCCGTCGCCAGCTTGGCGAGCAGGTCGAGGTACGACTTTCGCAGCGCGTCGTTCGCGCCAGGCGCCGCGAGGGCGGCACGGAACTTCGACTCGGCCGACCGCAGGGCTTTGACGGCGTTGCTTCCGTCAGCCCGATCCAAGTACGCAACACCCTTGTTCTTCGCCTCATCGAGCGCGGTGAGACGCTCCTTGGTCAGCGCCGGCGGCACCTGCTGGCGGTTGTGGCCGACCTTGGCGACGACGGTCTGGCCCTTCACCAAGATGTAGTCGCCCTTGTTCTCTTTCTGGAACGCGGCCCCGATCTCCTTGAGGTAATCGACGGTGAGGCTGTTGGCGTCGGGCCCGTTACGGAGCTCGACGAGAACGACGGTTCGCTCGATCTCGGCGGGCGCGGCCATGACGGGACGAGCGACAGCGCCCGCGATCACGACAGCGATGAGGATGAGAGTAGTACGGACCATCGGAGATTCCTGGGCGGAGGCGAAGACTTTCGCGGAGGGCCGATTCTAGAGGGGCGTCGGGGGGTGTCAAGACGACCGGCAACCAACAGACTGAACGAGCTGCCGCGGCGTCTAGAGCGCCATGAAATCAGCCGATCAGCGCATATTCGCCATCGCGCGCCTCGCTGGCGTCGCCACCGTCAGATCTGGGCATCCCGGTGCCGCGCCCGCGCGTCGGCTCGCTCCCGATCGGTCTCACGGGACGCTGGGACTGGTCTCGGGACTCGGTCAGCGTTCCGTAACTATCCGTAATTTCGATGCCGATGAGTTGGCACGGTCCCTGCTTCTACACCGCGACAACACCGGGTTGTTAGACCCGCTATGACCAAGGAGCCCCATGCATCGTTTTTCGCCCCCGTCTCTCCTCTTGTCCGCCGCGCTGCTCCTTGCGACGTGTGGCGCGCTCGTCGCCTGCAGCGCGGAGCCCCAGTCTCGTGGTTTGCCGATGGCCAGCTTGATCGGGCCGGACGCGCCGCCGCTGACGCGCGTGGCGCACCACAGCCACGGTGACGAACCAGCGTCTGTCGATCCTCGCGGTGCGGCGGCCACGGCGTCGACCGCGCCGCCGCTGCCACCCGCGGTCGATCTTGTGATCTCTGAGGTGATGACCGACCCCCTCCTCGTCGATGACGTGGTTGGGGAGTACGTCGAGATCATCCATCTAGGCGCAGAAACGGCGTCTTTGGCTGGGGCGACGCTGGTGCTGCCGGACGGGCGGGCGGTGTCGCTGCTGCGCCCACGGCTGATTGAGAAACCCTCGCGTCGCCATGCCGCGCCGGCGCCCCTGCCGCCAGATCTGTCCGGGCCTGATGCGGTCGTCCAGCCGGGGGAGGTGCTCGTGGTGCGTTCGTCACGCAGTCGTCGTCTGCGGCTCCCCAACCGGGCCGGGCGGCTGGAGCTGCGTCGGGCGGGCGTGTTGCTGGACGTCGCCCAGTGGGCGGGTCGATGGCCGTGGCCGCGCCACAAGGCGGGGAAGGCGCTCTGCCGTGTGGCGCCGGAGCGTGACGGTGCCACCGGTCGGGCGTGGCGGCGTTGCAGCGCGCCGTTACGTGGTGTGGAGCGGGGTAGTCCCGGTGTGGTTGCGGCGCGGTGTGCGTGGCTCAAGGCGCGGAATGTTCGGGTCGATAGCTGCGCTGTGGCGGACAGCGGCGGACCACGGCGACGGCTCGCGGCGCGGCGGCGGCGCTTGTAGCGATGAGGCGGTGGGTCAGCGCGGCGTGGGAGGTCTTGGCGGGACCAGTCGCGCGATGGAGAGTGATGCGCGTAGGCTGGTGAGTGTGATTCTGATGCAAGGAGGATGAGTCGATGCACGAGGTGCGCCCGCTAGATCGCGATGAATCAGCGGAGATTGTGGCGGTCGCAGACGGCATGCGCGCCACGTTGGTGGAGGTGCTGGGGTTGGCGCGTGGCGTGGCGTTGTACGACCACGATTGGCTGGTGGCGCGTGTGCGCTGGCATCTGGATCCCGAGCGCTGCGACGGCGAGGTCTTCGTTGTGACGACGGCGGAAGGCGCTGTTGTCGGCCACACGATCGTGCGCGTCGAGCGAGATGGCGAGGACACGCCGTTCGGGCTCTTTTCGACGACATGGGTGCAGCCTGACCATCGGCGTCTCGGGCTCGCCTCGGCGCTGCTGCAGGCGGGTGAGGCGTGGATGGCCGCGCGTGGGTTGGCGGAAGTGGTGACGAACACGGCGGCGACGAACGCGCCGTTGATTCGGATGTTTGAGGGGCGGGGGTATGGGGTCGCGCTGGCGGTTGGGGAGATGGTGCAGCTGCGAAGAAAGGGGCAGGGCTGAGACGCTCGCCGTCGGCAAACAGAAAACGCCCCGAAGGGCGCTTTCAAAAATCAAATAATGTCTGGTGGCTGGAGACGGACTTGAACCGTCGACCTAGCGATTATGAGTCGCTCGTAAACTCGTTTCAGGGGGGTCCAGCACGAGCCGGAGCAGGTGTGTAACCTTCCATAAATGCGAAGTTTTTAGGCATTTATGGCCCGGGTGTTCCGTGGTGTTTCCTGCCGTGCCTAGCCCAAAAGCCTAGCCAAAGCCT
>CALENB010000331.1 GCA_937910235.1 uncultured Myxococcales bacterium
ACGGCTCGGCGTCCCGGACCTGCTGGATGCTGCTGTTCGGTCGCTGATTTTTTCGCGGTGGACGAGACGATGACCAAGGCCCATGGCCCGACCAACATCCTGGATCTGCGCCCGAGCCAAGCCTGCCGACCACCGTGTTTGCGCAGCTGTGTTGCGACCCACTGCGCATCGTCGATACCCACCGACATAGTGGGGGCGTACCACCAGAAGCACTGCACGTAGAAAGAGGCCCTCGGGCAAACCCGGCGCGTTCTGTTTGAGGACGTCGGCGGCCGGGATTATCTCCTCCACAGTACGGCTTCGATTTGCTGGAAGCCGCTAGCGTGACGCAGGGCTGGTGCGATGAGGGGCATGATGACTCCTTGGCGGCGTAGCGTTGCTGTGAGGCAGGTGGCTTGTTGGTCGTGTGCAGGCCGCGCAGGCGGTGCTCCAAGCTCAGGCAGGGGAGCGTGATTGAGCGTGACCACGTCGCGACCTCGCTCACGGCTTGGCGCACGCCCCTTTGCTGCACACGCCGCCAGGACAGCTCGCCCCGGAGCTCGCGACGTGCTTGCAGCTGCCGAGGTCGCCATCACAGTAGTCCGCTGTGCAGGGTTTGCCATCGTCGCAGTCGCTCAGGACCTTGCCAAAACACGCGCCAGTCGATGTGCAGTTCCCGTAGCCGAACCCGTCTGTGCGCAGCACTCCGATGGCCTGAACACCGCCGCTCAGCAGGACGCCCAACCCTTGAAATCCACCGCTCCCGTTGGGCCAGAGGTCGCCGTCGACCAGATTTGAATCGAAGCCGTGTTGGCGACTCCACAGCACGGCACCAGCGGCATCGCGACGTTCGAGCCAGAACTTCAGGGCGCCTTGATGCTGACCAGTTCCGCCGACCACATAGCCGTCGGGGCGATGGTCCACCGTGCGCACCTCCCACAATCCGGGCTTAGGGATCACCGAGCGCCACAGCTCCTTGCCCGCGGCGTCCGTCTTCAACGTCAGCAGCGACGTGACGCCGGTGCCGCTCTGCGTGGACACCCCGGCCGCGATGACGCCGCCCTCATGCTCCACCGCCGCGCGATAGACCGGCGTCGCGCCCTGCACCAACGCGACATGTCGCCAGAGCAGGTTCATCTGCGAGGTGTGAACCTCGATCACCGCGCCGACTGTCACCGCGTGCGTCGTCACGTTGTACTCCCGCGACTGGCCCACCATCACCAGGCCGCCCGCTGAGGTCGGCGCCGCCGTGGCGTACGTGATGTAGTGACTGCCATCGCCGTAGAGGACCCCGTGGTTGATGCAGTAGATCGCAGACGCGCCAGACGCGGGCAAACGCCAACCATCGCGGCGAAAGGTCGTCTGGCCGAGTGACGCGCCGGTCTTGCCCGCGAACTTGAGGGTGGACAGCCGCCCGCTGACGAAGGGACACAAGGCGCCGGTACCCGTCCCACACCACGACGCGGCGTACGACGAGCCGCCGACCCAAGCCACGCTCGTGCCGTCGGCGAGGGCGATGAGACGCCCCTGGCACGACGGCGTGTTGGCGTTGTACGTCGACCAGATGCACTTGGCGTGGTCCGACCAGATGAACGTCTTCGGCGCGCAGACTTGCTTGGACCACGTCGGCGTTCCTGCGGCATCAAATCCGGCGAGTCGCGCGACCTTGCTGGCCGTCATGTACGCGACCACGATGGAGCCATCCGCCAACTCCACCGCCCCCTGGCCACTCAAGATCGCGTTGTTGCCCTGTGTGGCCGTGCCCAACGCCACGGGCGTCGCGACGGTACCGAAGGCATCCACGGCGTATCGCGTCATCTGCCCGCCGGAGAAGCCAACCAACGCGCTCGCGTCCTTGCCAACGCTCGCCGCGCCGACGAAGCCAGCGAGCCCGGGCGCGTCGACCTTTTTGGTGTGCAACGTGCCGTTGGTCGACCCCTTGCAGCCGCCCGTTACACAGCTCGATGAGATGCTGCACGCCGCGCCATCTTCGCACGCCCAGCCCGTATTCTTGGCGTGATCGCAGCCGCTCTTCGCCGCGCACGTGTCGGTCGTGCAGGGCGCGTCGTCATCGCAATCGTGCCAAACCTTACCGGCGCACACCCCCGACTCGTCGCAGGTCGCGTGGCCCCAACTATCGGCGCGGACGACGTGCGCCCCTTGCTGATTGCCCGACCGAGCGCTGCCCGTCGCCCAGACGCCGCCCTTCCAAGCCACCAGCGCTGCGCCCTCACTGAGGCCACCTGCGGGCGGCGCCTGCTCCCACCTGACGTTGCCCACGTCGTCCAGTCGCGCGAGCCAGAAGCCAAGGTCACTGCCGGTGGGGCTCGCGGTGCCAACCACGTACCAACCGGGAGCGGCGAAACCGATGCTCGTTGGGGCGATGCCGAGCGCGCCAACGCGCGTACGAATCACGACGCCGTCCGCGTTCAGGCGGCTCCACCACAGCCGAGACTTACCACCGTCCATGCGTGTACCAACCGCGACGAAGCCACCGGCTGGTCTCGCCGCGACGGCGCTGAACCTGGCGTCCCCAAACGACTTCTGCACTGAATCTGCGGTCTTTTTGCCAGTGTCATCGAGCCGCAACACACGGGCGAGGTGTTTGCCCGCACCGCCCGGGTCAATCACGCTGCCGACGAGGAGCAACGAACCGTCCGCGGTCACCACAGCGTCCTTCAGGGGCGGCGAGTAGCCAGCGTCCACCCAGCTCCAGATCACCTGTCCGGCAGCGCTGAGGCGGGCCACATAGCCGCGGGCGCCCCCCTTGTCCGTACGTTCGCCGACCGCCGCAAAGCCGGTCGTGCTCACGGCCACGGCCTTGTGAATCCGCTCGCCTGCGTCGGTCGCGCCGATAGCCACCGCGCTCTCGACCTTACAGGTCGGCGAGACCCGCACGGTGCTGACGGCTAGGCCAAGATCGCTGCTACCGGTGGAGCCAATGAGCGTCGAGCGGCCATTTGCCGAAGCGAACGCACCCGCTGGCTTCGCGTGCGTAGACGTCCCGTCCACACTGACGGTGCACCGCTGCGTGACCTTCCCCGTCGCCGCAACCCGAGCGAGCCACCAGCCTTTGCTGTCCTTATCGAAGTACCGACCAGCGACGACGGCGTTATCCTGCGCGTCGATATACATGGCGCTACCCATATTCTGCCGGTCGTATTTCACCGCTTCAGGCAAGAGCACCAGCTGGCGGTGGAGCAGGGCGTCCTGACTCAAGCCGCACACCCCGGCCTTGCAGGCGCCATCACCAGTGCAGGCGTCGCCGTCATCACACAACGCGCCGTCTTTCGCTGTGGTCAGCACGCACTGAAAGCTCGTCGCGCTCGTGGAGGAGCAGACCGTCTCTCGACAAGCGAGCGACGTCTTGATGGGCGGACAGGAGACCGCTGGCCCGGCCTTGCAGACCCCGTCCAAGCAGACATCGTTGACGGTGCACCCTGAGTTGTCGCTGTCGCAGCCCTTGCCGTTGTTCACCAGCGCGTTGGTCGTGCAAGCGCCCGTCTTCGCATCGCAGCCGTCGGCCGTACACGCTTCGCCGTCATCGCACACCTTGCTTTGGTGGACACAGTTGCCCGCCGTGCAGCTATCCGCAGTGCACGCGTTGTTGTCGTCGCAAGCCTTGGCCTGACCACCGCACTTCCCAGCTGCGCAGGCGTCGTTATCGGTGCAGGGGTCGCCGTCATCGCACGGGGTCACAGCGCCAGACAGACCCACCGCCGCCGGGCCCAACACGCACTGACCCGTGGCCGTGACGCAGGACCACGCTGAGCACACAGGCGCCGTCGCTGGACATTGCACGACCGACGCGGGATTGAGCGCACAGGTCGGTTTTCCTGGCGTCGACTTGTCACAATACAGCGTGCCATTGCACAGGTTGCCGTCCTCTTGGCCTTTGCAGTCCAGGTCAACTTGGCACGCGCACGTGTTGACGCCGACACATACGCCGAGCAGGCAAGCGTCCGACTGGGTGCAAGCGTTGTTGTCGTCACAGCTCGCGCCCGTCACCGCCGATTTGCCCACGCACTTCCCGGTCTGCGCATCGCAGCCGTGAAATAGGCAGTCGGTATCTTGCGCCGTCGGGCACGTGATTTTAGTCGCTGCATTGAGCTTGCAGACCGGTTTCGCCGGGTCCGTCTTGTCACAGAATGGCACGCCGTTGCAGAGGTCGCCGTCGTCGGTGCAATCACCGTCGATCTGGCAGCTACACGTTGATTTTCCGGGCTTGCAGGCGCTGTTTGCGCAGAGGTCCCCAGTCGTGCACGGGTCGCCATCACTGCACGCAAAGACCCCAGTTGGCGGAGCAGCGGCGGGGAGCACTTCCCAGCGACACACCCCAGCGATTGGGCAGATTTGGCTCGTGCGCTCAATCGCGGTGGGCGTGCAAGTACCGGAGAGCGGTACACAGGCGTTCTTCGTGCAGCTGGTCTCCGCGGCTGTGGGGCAGAACACGGCGGTGGACGGATTGGCGAGGCAATAGCCGGTGCCGGTGTTGCACCAACCGCCGCCGTTGCAGGCGTTATTGTCATTGTCCTTACAATCTGCGTGTTTGGTGCACTTACACACGTCGGCGGTGCCGACACACGCTCCAGCTGCGCACACGTCATCGGCTGTGCAGGCCTTGTCGTCATCACATGGCGACCCGTTTTTTACGCTCTTTGCGGTGCAGAGCCCGGTCGATTTATCGCAGGTGTTCTTGATGCATCCAGTGTCGCCAGCCGTCGGGCAGGTCACCACCGTCGCCGGGTTCAGCTTACAGGTGCCGCTCTTGACGTCGCAGTACAGCGTGCCATTGCAGTAGTCGCCGTCATCCTTGGCCGCGCACTCGTCTGAGGTGGTGCACGCACAGAGGTTGTCCCCGCCGCTGCATACCCCGTCGCCGCAGGTCGTGTTCTGCGTGCAGCTCTCGCCATCATCGCAGCTGATAGTCTTGGGCGCGTCGCCTCCGCCATCCGGCGCTGCAGCCGCGACCTTCTCCAGCACACAGCCGCCCCTTCAACGCACACCTCGTTCGTGAGCTCGATTGGCGTCGATTCACATTGGCCCGTCTTAGGGTCGCAGGCGTTAGGCGCGCAGGGGAGCTTACTGTCCACGCACGACACAACCGTGGTCGGGTTGACGCGGCAGAGGTGAGGAAACGCCGCCTTGTCACAGTACCGCTGGCCGGTGCAGAGATCGCCCGTAGCTGGGCAATCTGCGTCGCTCTCACAGGCGCAGAAGCTGACCCCGTCGATGCACTTCCCGCCCTCGCACGTCGACTTTGCGGCGCAGGCCGAGCCAAGACAACCCGCGCCATCAGGCCGAGAGATCAGGCTACAAGCGCCGGTGGTCGGGTCACAGCGCGCCCGCGTGCAGCTGCCAAACGCGTCCAGCCCACAGTCCACAGCAGAGCCGACGATCCGGCCGCAGCGATACGGGAGCTTGCTCGTGTCACATGTCGGCGTCCCCAAACAGCGATCACCCGCCGGGCAGTCGTCGTCAGCGCGGCAGTCGCAGATGTTCGGTCCCGCCGCGCAGACGCCTCCCGTGCAGCGGTCGAGGATTGTGCAGGGGTCCTGGTCATCGCAGAGGGCGCCGTCCACTAGGCAAGCCCCGCCATCGATCGCGCCGCCGTCTACGACAACGTCCTGCCCCGTGGCCGCGGTGTGCTGGTCAAAGGCCTCGATGGGGTCAGCCTCGTCGCCGCAGCCGAGGCACGCGATGCACCAGGCTGCGACTAGGGCATGGCCGACCGCGCTGTATCGCAACATCGATTCGCTCCTCTCTGCGGCGTGACCCTATGAGCACGACGAATGAGCTTGTCGGGCCTACTGTGCAAACGCGCGTTGAGTTTGCCCTAGTTCACCGCGGACTAGAAGCGGGACGTTCGAACGGCTGGTTTCGGGGTTGCGACCTTCGTGGCGGGACGCGCGCTTTGGTGCTTGCTGGCGTTGGTAAGGAGGGGCAAGTATGTCCACTCTTCGTTTATTTATCGGTAGATAGGCAAACGTGCTGCTAAGCTTGCGCGCGCGAGCGGCTGCAGGCTGTGCTTGATGGGCTGAGGGTCAAGTGAGACATCTTGAGAGCTGGGGTTGGGCAGTCGCAAGCTGAACCATAATCATGGCGGGGACGGGAGGGGCGCCGCTGAAACGCGAGGCGGTGCCAAGGCTTAACCATTTGGCCCACACTCGATCAACTCGCCGGAGTTCCCCGACAAATGGTTAAACAATGAACACCTTCGTCGCGAGACCGAGAGGTCTGAGGTGGGTCGTCGCATCTCACTGCGACACATCTCACTGCGACGCGCTTTAGGCTTGGGGTTCCGGGCTTTTCGCCGTCGTGGCGTAGGTGAGCGACACGTCAAAATCACCCCCACCGCGCTCCACAAGGCCACCATCAGAAAATCAGCGGCACAAGCCGCGAAGCGGCGGCAGAATTTAGCCGTGGGCGTAAGCCCAAGGTTCGCAAGGCAAGGCACCTCTACCGACTAACGGCAGGCGATCATGCGCGGGCGTCAGGGCAGGTGGCCAGTGCCGTCGTCCCTCACGCTACTGACCGCGCAGGCGATGCCTTCGGCCTCGCTCACGCCAAGACACGAGGCAAGACGCCGCCAAGCCGGCCGTAGTGGGCGACGATGGGCGTTTCAGTACCAACCACCGCATCTCGGCCGGGCGCGACAAATCGACGGGTGTTGTGTGAGAAATACAGGCAACCAAACTCCGACGCCGGCCGCGACTGTATGAAGGTGTTAGCCGCTTCGAGCGCCGCCAGCCACCACGCCTTGAGAGCCACCAGATCCACCGGTTCGACGACGTGCAGGCGCCTGAACTCCTCCGGTTGATGCCGACCGCGGCGCCGCAGCAGCTCCACTAGCGACTGCGGCGAAAACCCAGGGTCTTTGCCTGCGGCGGCCCAACACAACGCGCCGAGCGGCAGCAGCTCACGGTCGATGACGTGAACATCCACCAGATCACGCGCTTCGTTGCGACCGGCGAGCGCGAGCACCTTGTTGATGGCGACGTCCACGTCATGAAGCCGATAGCCGCACTCGGCGTCCTGGACCACGGGCATGAATCGCCACGCGGAGTCGTGCGCCCACTCCACTTTGGTCGCACCCGCCTCGGACTGGACGCTGGCGCGCGCAAAACCAGGCTGGATCATGTCGATGACAACCCGATAGCCGTTGGCCTCCAGCAGCTGCTGGTCGGATGCGAACGCGGAGGCGACGCGCTCGATGGAGTCGTGAAAATAATCCAAATCGTTACTGAATCTCGTTGAGTTCGGCGAAAAATGTAGCGCTGCACCGCCGGCCAAGTGGCTGTCTACTGACCGATTCGCGGCGAGCAGCAGCGCGAGGCGACGCTGAAATGACGTCAGGGGCATAACTTCTCCGCCACCAGCCAGGCCCGTCGACCGCCGTGTTTACGCAGCTGTGCTGCGACCCACTGCACATCGTCGACGCCCACCGACATGGCGGGGTCGCACCACCAGAAGCACTGCACGTAGAACGTCTGAAATGCCCGCCGAGCCTGCCGCACCGTGACCATCGATCGCGCCTGTTCCGGCGTTAACGTGCGGCGGCTCTTTTTGCCACCACGGCGGCCAATCTCTGTGAGGTAGGTTTTGATGGTCGCGTCCATGCTTTCAGCATAGTCCGCTTATGATCGAAGGCAAGCGAACTTAGCGGCGACGTCTCGCTCGAAACGACCCCGGTCATCTTACGCTGTATCGTTGCGAGAGCGCTTAACTCACTTGACATAAGACTCTTCCCACTCTAATGGCTGTTCTTCGCTCCAAGGGTGGGAAACCAATGAATCTCAAAGAGCTCACCGCAGAGCAGCGCCGCCAGACCGTCGACATCCGCCAAATTTACGATGCTTGGCTTCAGCGCTCTCACCTCATGGCCCACCGCTACGCCGGTAGCATGCGCTGGCTCACGCGTAAAAGCCGCTGTTCTCCGAGTCCTCGACCTCGGGCGCGTGCCGAAAATTAGCGCGCGAATTTTGCGCAAACTCCAAGAACACGAGCTCTTGGGCCGTCATCTGGTGCTCGTTGGAACCCACGCGCTCTATGGCTATGAAGCTGCGTCAGGCGTGCAATGGATAGGCGAGATGATGCCACTTCGTCCTCCAGCCACACTTGATAGTTTACAT
>CALENB010000332.1 GCA_937910235.1 uncultured Myxococcales bacterium
GGTCTGGCCGCCAAAGGCCACCGAGACGGGCACATACTCCTTCCGGAGCGCCGGCGGGCAACACGTCTCGCTGGTGCCCGGTTCGAGGTCTTCACAGCGGTGTCTGCCCTGACAGGCCTTGTTTATCTCGCCCAGCCGCGCCCAGCTCTGGTCCGAGATGGTCATGGCCAGCTCGACGAACAGCGGACCGTACATCGCCTGAGCAGCCGTGTTTTTCGTGACGGGCGCCGGCGACGTGTCGCTTCGTGCCGGGCCTGACTCGACCAGCGCCTTCGTCGGATCGTCGTCGATTGTGCCGGTGCAGTTGCACGCAAGGAACAGCCAAACGCTAAGGATAGACCGCCATCTCATCTGACGACTAGGCGCGGCGTGGCCACGGCGTTCCGGAGGGAGGATTGGGTGGGCGTCACAGGCCCAAAGCGCGGCCATCACCTGGACCACATCGCGAAGGGCCCCGCGGTCACCGCGCCGTCGGTGCCACGTGCTGCGTTCATCCACGTCTGCGCTACCGCGCCGAACCGACCTGCTGTCGCGGTCCCCATCCGCCCTACGATCGACGCTATTCCGCCCATTGCCGCCACCTCTATGCTTCATCCTAGGCCGCGGATGCTGGTCCGACGACGCGACGTATAAGCCGAACACCCTGATTCGCTCGCCAAAGATGGGCGCGACGGTGCCGAAGGGGGTGCTGCGGCTGCAAGGCAAGGCGTTCGCAGGCTCCGATCCGGTCGTGGCGGTGGACGTGCGCGTCGGCTCGGGGAGCTGGCAGCCGGCGGTGCTGGACTATGCGCCTGGCCCTGATATCTGGACGTTATGGCACTTCGATTGGCAGGCGGCGGCGACCGTGGCGGTAGCGTTCGAGGTGCGCTGCACGACCAAGTCTGGCGCGATGAGCCTGAGCCCGGCGACGCCGGGGGTCGGCGGCTATGACGGCAGCATGAAGCTGACGGTCGCGGTGGTGTGAGGGTCACAGTGATGTGAGGGCGGCTGCGCCCGTCGGGGCAGCGCACGGCCCAGCTATGGCGCGAGCCGCTCGGCGAATCTCCGCAGGGTATGGGCCAGCGTCGCGCGCAGGTCGGAATCCAAATCGTCCGGCGAGATACGGATGCTCGCCCCGACGCTGTCGTGCACCAGCGAGTCCGCCGCGTCCGGCAGTACGATCCGGTACCCGCCCACGCCAGCAGGGAGGCCCTTGAGCGTCATCGGGGCAGCCGGTACGAACGGGAAGTCATCACGCACCAGCGCATAGGTCGCCTCAGACACGAGCACGCCGCCTGGGTCGGATTTAGGTTCCAGCCGCGCGGCGAGGTTCACCGGACCGCCCATGGCCGTGTATTCGAGTTTGTGCGGGCTACCGAAGTTGCCGACCGTACAATAACCTGTGGCGATGCCGATGCGAATTCGCAGCGGCGACGCGATGCCTCTGCTCAGCCATGTCGGGCGCAGCTCTGTGACTCTGCGTTGCATCGCGATCGCCATTGCCATGCAGGCGCGCGCATCCTCTTGAGGCCCTGCCGAGTGTGGGTCGCCAAAAAACACCATTAACGCGTCGCCGATGTACTTGTCGAACGTGCCGTGGTGCTCAGCGACGATGTCGGCCATGGCGCCGAAGTAGGAGTTCAGCAGGAAGGTCATGTCCTCGGGGGCGAGGGCTTCTGTTTGCTGGGTGAAGTCGACGATATCCGAGAAGAAAACCGTCAGCTTCTTGCGGCGGTTACCAACCTCCGCCCGCAGCGAGCCCGACGTCAGCGATTGGGCGAGCTCTGGCGAGAGGTAGCGCGAGAACCGCCGGTTGAGTGTCTGTAAGTCCCGCCGCGATCTGGCGAGCTCCAGATGCACAGCAACCCGCTGCCGGACGATGTGCACGCTGATCGGCTTGCGGATGAAGTCCACCGCGCCAGCCCCGAATCCGCGCTGCTCATCGCTCGAATCACGCAGCCCCGTGACGAAGATGACCGGGATGTCGGCCGTTCGCGGGTCGCTTTTGAGCTGACGACACACCTCGAAGCCGTCGAGCTCCGGCATGACGGCGTCGAGCAGCACCAGATCAGGTGGGTCGTCGCCCTGGCACATGCGCAGCGCCTTCGCGCCGGACGTCGCGGCACGCACGCGATACAGCTCGGTCAGGGCGTTGGCCAGGATCGCGATATTGTCTGGGGCGTCATCAACCACCAAAATCGACGCGGGTTTGTCAGGCATTGGGGTCTCGCTTCGTCAGCAGGAGGCTGAGCAGCTGGGCCGGCGCGCGGGCGCGTGTTTCGTCAAACATCGTCATCTCCAGCCATTGCGTCATCCAACACCGCGCGCGCGGCGTCAAAGTCGTAGGCGGCGAGCTGCACTTGAGCCTGCTGCAGCCCGAGCCGCAGCGCGCCGCCTGGCACCGCCCGCAACAATCGCTCGACCGCGCCCTGGGCCGCGGTGTCCTCGCTGGCTAGCAGCTCGATCAGCTGCGCCAGCTCGGCCGCCACGTCGATCGCGGCGACAGCGGATGGCGCTTGGATCGGCGACTGCGCCACGATTGGCGCCAATCGTCGCACCGTGTCAGCCACCGCGACGCTGAGCGCCGCCACAAGCGCCTCGATTGGCTGGCGCTCGACCAGCGCCGCCTCGATCTTGGCCGCCAGCGCGGCGATGGCGGTCATCCCCAAGTTGCCGGCGAGCCCTTTGAGGGTGTGCGCCTCCCGCACGGCGGACTGGTTGTCGCCCGCGGCGTCCTGGGCCGCGATTCGCACTGACACATCGGCCTGCTGTTCGACAAAACGCGCCAGCAGCTTGGCTAGCAGCTTGTCATTGCCCGCCAGCCTGCGCCGCGCACCGTCCAACTCGATCCCCTCAATCGTGTTAGGCAACCTTACGTGCGCGAAGGTGTCCGACGACGACTGCCAGATCTGAGTTGGCGCCGTGGTTGTCGCGCCCGGCAAGCGCCGCGGTCCGCGGGATGAAGCGCGCTCGGTCAGCGCCGGCAGATGCAGCGCGAGCGTGGCGTAAAGCGCTGCTGGCTCCACCGGCTTGGCGACAAAACCCTTCATTCCTGCCGCTTGGACTCGCGCGCGGTCCTGTGCCATCGCGTTGGCGGTCATGGCGATGATGGGAATGTGCGCGACCTCAGGCCGTGCGAGCATGCGTTCGGTGGCGGTGATGCCATCCATGCCGGGCATCTGCAGGTCCATCAACACGGCGTCCACATCGATATCGATACGCGCGAGCACCTCCATCCCGTTGCTGGCGACGACCACTTCGATGCCCACGTTTTGCAGTAGCTCGATCGCGATCTGCTGGTTGGTGGCGTTATCCTCGGCGAGCAGCACCTTGGCGCCCTGCAGCCGCTGCCGCCAGCGGGCCTCTAGCGCATGTGGATCGAACGTATGGGCGACCGGCACCGGTAGGGCGTGCAGCGCTGCGAGCACCGTGTTGAACAGCGTCGCTGGGTTGACCGGCTTGGCGAGCACGCCGCGCACACCCGCCTCTGCGGCCTGCTGGGTCATCTCCGCGTCGCGGTAGGCCGTCGCCATGACGACCGTCGGCGAGACCGTAGGATCAAGCGTTTCGCGGATGCGGTTGGCCACCTCGAGCCCGTTCATCCCCGGCATTTGCCAATCGAGCACCACCAGGTTGACTGGCGCACCCTCAGCCGCTGCGCGCGTGATAGCCGCGATAGCTTCGGCGCCGGACGCGGCGACGCTTACTTCCAGCCGCCACGCGGCCAACATCTCCGCGAAGACCTGCCGCGCGCTCGCGTTATCATCCACCACCAACGCCCGCATCCCTGCGGGTAGACTCAATACGGTGGCGTGGTCGTTGTCTTCGGCGACATCTAGCTCGATCTCGAACGCAAACGTGCTGCCGAGCCCGATGGCGCTATCGACCTCGATGGTGCCGCCCATCAGCCCGACGAGGCGCTTGCAAATGGAGAGACCCAGGCCGGTGCCACCATGTTTGCGGCTCGTGGACACGTCCGCTTGGTTGAAAGGCTCAAATAAGCGCGCGGCCCGGTCAGGATCCAATCCGATGCCTGTGTCGCGAACCGAAAATCGCACACGGACCTGCTCGTCACCCTGCGTCACGACCGAGAGGCGGACGACAACCTCGCCCTGCTCCGTGAACTTGATGGCGTTGCTGCATAGGTTCGTGAGCACTTGCAGCAAGCGGAGATGGTCGCCTATCAGCTCGTCGGGCAGGTCCGACGCGACGTTGAAGATGAGCTCGATGCCACGCTGTTCCGCTTGCGCCGAGACGGAGCTGCTGAGGCCGTCGAGCAGCGAGTCCAGCGAGAAGGGGGCGATCTCGAGCTGAAGGTGACCGGCCTCGATCTTCGAGAAATCGAGCAGGTCATTGATGATCCCCAATAAACTGCGAGCCGACTGTGCGATCTTGTCGAGGTAGTCGCGTTGCTGCTCGTCGAGCTGCGTGCGCAACGCGAGGTGGGTCAAGCCGATGACCGCGTTCATCGGCGTGCGGATCTCATGACCCATGTTGGCGAGGAACGCGCTCTTCGTCTCGTTTGCGGTCTCCGCGGCTTCTTGTGCCTTCAACGTCGCGGCTTCGGCCTGTTTGCGCTGCAGGTATTGCCCGATCGCGCCGGTGACGGTCCCCATCGTGTCGACGACTTGCGCATCGTTTGGCTGTACCTGGTCGGAGAAGAACGCCAGCACGCCGATCACCACATCATTGCTGAGTACCGGGAACCCCACGCCCGCGCCTATCCCGTCTGACGCGGCTATTGCCGATCGTCGATACCCATGGCACGTCTTGATGTCCGGTACCCACAGCGGCTTCGCGGTGGCCCAGACCGTGCCGGGAATACCAACGCCGCTGGCCATCGCCGCGTCGTGGGTGGCCGCAGCGAACAAGGGCCGCGGGACGTCGCTCCAAAAGGCGGTCGCGCGCAGACGCTGCTCCGCGGCATCGACCAGCCAGAACTCGCCAGCGTTCCAGCCCATGGAGCTTGCGACCAACGCGATGATCTCCTCGATAGTGGCGTCGAAAGGGTCGTTGGCGGCGGTCAGCCCTAACACCCTCAGCTGCGTCTGTAGGTAGCGCTTGTTTGCTACACGCTCCGAGACGTCGACGATACTGGCGAGCACCGCCGGACCCGCCGCGGTCTGCAGCGGGTTGAGCCTGATCTCGACGGGTACTTGACTGCCATCTTTGTGCTGACCGAACAATGGGCGGCCGGCGCCTGGCGCGGCCTTTCTTGGGCTGGCGGCGAACGCCTCAATGCGACGACGGCGCCGGCTGCGCAGCTCCGCAGGCAGCAGCAAATGGACCGATTCGCCGACGAGCTCCTCGCGCGCATACCCGAACACGCGCTCGGTCGCCTGGTTCACGAGACGAATGACGCCACGATCGTCGACCAGGATCATCGCGCTCGGCGCCGCCTCGATGAGTTGTGCGGTCAGGTCGCGGTTGGCTTGCTCCGCCGCCCGCGCGTCGGTCAGATCGCGGGCGATGGCATAGAGCAGGCCAGTCTCCGGATCAGGCACGGTGCGCCAAGACAGCAGTCGATACGTCCCATCACGGCAGCGGTAGCGGTTCTCGAAGTCGATCGTTAGGGCACCTGCGGCGAGCTTGTCGACCTCCAACGATGTCGTAGCAACATCGTCGGGATGGATGAAGCTGAAGAACGACGTGCCGACGAGCTCGTCGACAGAATAATCTAGCGTGAATACAAACGCCGCGTTGACGCGCTTGAAGAGGCCGTCGACGCCAGCGACGCACATCAGGTCTAGCGACCTGTCAAAGAATGATTCGCCGTCCCTGGCCAGCGCGCGCGCCTCGCGGACTTTGCGGCGCAGCTCAAGTAGCGTCACGGCCTGGCGGGCTAAGCTGGCGAGCCCCACGAGTTGATCGGCGCTCAGGTCCCGCGGCACGGTGTCGATGGCGCAGAGCGTGCCGAGCGCGTGGCCGTCGTGATCGACCAGCGCCACGCCAGCATAGGATCGCATGTGTGGCGCGCCGATGACCAGCGGATTGTCGGAGAAGCGGGCGTCGTGTTGCGTATCCGGAACGACGAGCGGGCGATTGGGTGTAAGGATGGTGTGCGCGCACATCGCCACGTCTCGCGGGGTCTCGGTCGCGTCGAGCCCGCGTCGCGACTTGAACCACTGGCGGTCGGCGTCGATGAGGCACAGTAAAGCGATCGGCGTGCGGCAGATCTGCGCGGCGAGCGCAGCCAGATCGTCGAAGATCGGCTCCGGCTCCGTATCGAGGACTCCGTAGGCGGCGAGTGCGGCCAATCGCGCGTCTTCATTGGCGGGCTTGGCCGCAGCAACCATTCCTAGACCTCCTTGCAATGGTCGCATTCACGGGCGCCAAGCAGGTTCCTACTTCGAAGGGATTTGCGCTGAGTCTCGCGTCGGCAGGTGCACAGACACCTAGTCAGACTCTATATCTTGAGGTCTCGACATGACAACACCCCAAGGTAGGGTCGGGCGCGGATCCGGAAAGTTGGTCGAGCTATGAAGTAGCCATGAAGACGAAGGGA
>CALENB010000333.1 GCA_937910235.1 uncultured Myxococcales bacterium
CACCGCGCACTACGGCGACGCTGGTCATGCCGCGTGGCAACGCGGGGACGCGAAGCTCGCCCTGGCCAATCTCCGTGCGGCCCGTAAGACCGAGCGTCACTTGTTGAGCGCCGCCCAGCGGCGCCGGTTGGATGCTGAGCTGGCCGAGGTGTCGCATCACCTGGCGCGACCAGCGCTGCGCGCCGCCGCTGTGGCCATTGAAGCGGGCGACGGCGGCCGCGCCCTGGATATCTTGCTGCCCTTGTACGGCGGTCGTGGCCTATACAGCAGCCTGACGAATCCAGCCTTGCGCAGCGCTCGGGAGAAGATGCTGCCGCTCGTCGGCCAGGCCATCGCTGCGGCCAGCGGGGTCGACCTGCGCGCCTTGAGCAGCGGGGAGGGCGCCGTGGCCGCCGTCTCGGAGCGGGTGTCGTCGGTCCGTGAGCGCATCGAGCGCAACGTCGATCGCGGCGCACGCCGGCCCCTGCTCGATCTGCTCGGCGACGTCGCGCGACCGGTGCTGGCCAAGGGCTGGCAGCTCGTCGACGCCCACTTGCTCGCCGCTCGCACGGAGGCAGCCGTCGCCCTGGCGTTTCGGCTCGCGGCCGTCTTTCCCGATGATCGCGAGTTGCAGTCGAATCGCCAGCGAACGCTGCGGCGCGCGTCGTCGCACCACCAGGCTCGTGCGCGCGCAAACGCTGCATATCCGGGCATTCAATGGGCGCATCTGGCGCTCTCGGGCCGATATGGCGGCCCCTCACACGAGGCCGCCGCGCTTCAGAGTCGCCTGCGCGCGGCGACGTTTCGTGTCGAGAGCTACGCCGGGTGCGCGGAGCTCGCCGGGCTGGTACGCAGCAGCCTCAGCCATGGCGTCGGCGGCGTGCCCATCACGGTCGACGTGCAGCTTGGCCGCTGCAGGACCGTCGATCGCACCTGGCAGACGCGTAAGCGGGTCTCCTGGACGGAGCAGCGCACACGGCAAGTGCGGGTTCAGGAGCGCTATACCGCCTACGAGACCGAGCGAAAGTGCAAGTATGTTCAGGTCTACGCCAACACAACCTGCACGACGTCGTACGTCGGGAACGGCTACTCGCGGCGCACGTGCCGCCCGAACTACAGCAGCATGCAGCGCTGCCACAACGAGTCGCGCCCCGTCACGCGGACCCGCTGGGTCATGCGCACGCAGCGCTACACCGTGCGCCTGAGCCTCATCCGGGTCACATCTTGGTACGAGACGGCGCTTCAGGTCTCCGGCCGCGCCGTCGTGCGGTGGCCGGGTGGTGGCGTGACGTTGCCGTATTCGTTTGCCGCCGGTCTCAAGGACCACGGCTTCCGTGACCAAGCCGGCTCGCGTCAGGCCCGGCGGTTGCCGATGGGGACGATGCGTACGGCGGCCGCCCAGCGTCTCGCTCGCGCGGTGCATGCCACGCACGGGGCCGCGCTCCGTCCCAAAGCGGCGCAGCTCCGACGCCGTGCGTTGCTCGCCGCTGAAGCAGGCGACGATTTGCACGCTGTCGATTTTGCGCTGCAAGCCTGGCTGCTCGGCGGCGCCCTGCAACGCGCGGATGGCCAGCGCTTCGCTGCGACTCTGCAGATTCCGCTTGCGCTCGCCGCGCAACCCTCGAGCTGGAGCCGATCGAGTCAGCAGCGGCTGACATCGCGCGCCACCGGCCGGACCACGGGGCGCCCCAAGCCGATGTCGCTGCACATGGACCAAGCCTTCCGCATGGGGGATGGACCGCCCGCTTCGGAGCTGGTGTCGCCGCGGCTACCGGAGCCCGACCGCGCGATTCGGCATCTGTATCGCGAGCTGGCGCCGACCGCCTGGGCGGCTGGTCGCCGCGCGGAGCGTGTCGGGTCGGTCCGCGTCGACGCCGGCCCGTCGCCGCTCGCTGCCGATCGCCTGCACGTCTCGCTGCGCAGCGGTCTGCGGCTCACAGACCAGCTGCGATTGTCCGGTGGCGTCGATCTGGCTCCGCTTGGGCTGGGCACGCGCGGCTGGGAGGTCGGTTTGGACTTCGGTGCGCTGGCGCGCCGTCGGGGCGCCTTCAGCAGCGGCGTCGGCGTGCGCTACGGCACCCACGCGACCGTCGATGCGCCCGGCATGACGGGCAGCACATTGCGGAGCAGCAACCTCGACGTGAGCTACTTCTTCCGGGCCGGCGGTGTGGTCGGATTCTGGGCGCGATTTGCGCTCAACCTCGCCTCGTGGCTCGGCGACGATGCGCTCCAGCACTATCATCCGCAGTCCGCCGGCCTCGATCTCCACGTCGGCCCGCTGGAGCTGCGCGCCGGCGGCACGTGGCACGCCGGTGGTGGTGGCCTGCGTTGGCGCGCCGGCGTCGGCGTCCACTTCTGAGGCAGCCCGCGTTCGGTGCCCTCTCTGGCGTCGGTCGCCTCGGGTCGCCGCCGACGCCCCTTGACCGTCACAGCGCGTTCCCGCCTCATGGCCCCAGTCAAAGCGCCCTGATCGAGGCGACGCAGCACGCACGGGCCCCCAAACCCAGTCACATCCGCGTATCGGCCGCGCGCAGCCACTTGCCTGGAGAACCATGGCGTTCACCCTGTTTCGCGAGTCCCCGATCACGACGACCCCCCTGGTCGACACCGAGACGATCGACGCGACCTTCATCCGGCGCCGTCGCTTCACGTTGGCCACCGTCACGTTCGGGTATGGCTTCTTCTACACGTGTCGCCTGCCGCTCAGCGTCGTCAAGAAGCCGCTGATCGACGCCGGCCTGTTGTCCGCGAGCGATTTCGGCACGATTGGCGCCGCTTTCTTCTATGCCTACGCCGCCGGCAAGTTGATGAATGGCTGGCTCGCTGATCACGCCAGCCTGCGCCGCGTGATGTCGTTTGGTCTGTTCGGCAGCGCGCTCGTCAACTTGGCGATGGGGACCACCACGATGGTCTGGCTGTGCGCGGCGTTGTGGGCGCTGAACGGCCTGTTTCAAGGCACGGGCGCGCCGGTCAGCGTCGTCGCGATCACGCGCTGGTATCCACCGCGTCAGCGCGGCACGACGTACGGTCTCTGGAGCGTCGCGCACGCCATCGGCGAAGGCATGACCTTCATCGGCACCGCCTCCCTCGTCGCCGCCACGAGCTGGCATTTCGCCTACATCGGCCCAGCGATCACCTGCATGATCGTGGCGCTGCTCATCGGAAAGTTCTTGGTGGATCGACCGGAGCACCTGGGGCTGCCGGAGGTTCGGGACTGGCGCCCTGAGCTGTGTTTCGATCCCTCGGCGCCGCACGAGGATGTCTCCACCAAAGATCCCAAGGTCGCGCTCACGCTGCTCATGCGTCCGTCGCTGTGGCTGCTGGGCCTGTCTTCGGCGACGATGTATGTGACGCGGTACGCGATCAACTCTTGGGGGGTGCTGTTTCTGCAAGAGGCGCACGGCTACACGCTCGTGCAGGCCGGCGGCATCATCGGCGTCAGCACCTTCGCCGGCATCGCGGGATCCGCCTTCTATGGCTGGCTGTCCGACAACTTCTTCGCCGCTCGACGCCCGCCGCCGACCCTGATCTTCGGGATTTTGGAGGTCATCTCCCTCATCGCCTTCTTCTCGGTGCCTGCCGGCCAGACGTGGCCGCTCGTTCTGGCGATCTCGGTGTATGGCCTCACGATCGGTGGACTGATCGCGGTGCTGGGCGGCCTCTTCGCGGTCGACATCGCGCCGGGCGGCTCAGCTGGCCTCGCCGTCGGCATGATCGGGATGTTCAGCTACATCGGCGCCGGACTGCAGGAGACGATCTCCGGGAGCTTGATTCAGACGGGAACGTCGCTGGTCAACGGCGTCGCTCACATCGACTTCGGTCCGGCGATCACCTTTTGGGTCGGGGCGTCGGTCGCGTCGATGGTGCTGGCGGCGACGCTGTGGCGGGTCAATGTCGCGGACTGACGTTCGCTCACTCCCACAGGGCGGCCGCAAGCTCGGGCGCGCCGGCGGCTGCCCGCGATAGCCGCTGCAATCCACGCGACAGAATCGGCTCTGCGCTGTCGGGCTCCAGCGGCGCACACAGCGGCAGCACGGTCGCGTCCAGGTCGACCCGACTCGCTGCGATCAGCACCGGGAGCGCGCGTCGCTCCGCGTCGTTGAGCGGCTGCACCGATTCGTAGCCTTCCCGCAGGGCGCGGGCGATCGTGGCGCGCACCTCCACTGGCACGCCCCACGTGCCGGCCCAGTGGACGGCGAGGCGGTCCACGGCGCGGGCCAAATCCCAGACCGCAAAGTCGAAGTCGGCGAGATCCCAGTCGACCACAGACGGCGCACCTTCGGGCCGCAGCAGCACGTTTCCGGCGCCAAAGTCGCCGTGAGTCACCGTGGTGCGGCATCGCCCCAGCACGCTCCTGAGCCGTCGCCCCGTAGCTTCAAGCAGCGACTCGATCCGGCCGCGGGCGGCGTGGTGCTCGTACCACGTCGCGGACGCCTTATCTCGAGCGACAGACGCCTCCCACGCGGCCGCCGGGCTGGGATGGCGCAGCACGCGTGTGCCATTGCGGAGCCCGCCGCCAGGACGCCCCGCGCCGCCCGCCACCGCAGCGCCGCGCACGTGAATCTGCGCCAGCACCTCACCGACGCGCCACGCCTCGGCGACATCGATGCGCTCATCGCGAATGGAGCGGCCGCCAATGTCCGGGTAGAGTGCCAGCAGGTCCCCTGCGAAGATCATCACATCATCGCCGTTGGTGTCCGCCAGGGGCAACGGCACGCGCAGGTCGGCGTCCGCCAAGGCGCGGCAGATGCGGTGGGTGAACCCGACGCTCGCCGCCGGGCGAACGCCGCCTTGCCACCGTTTTGCGAAGAACAGACCGCCTTCGCATTGCACCCGCGCGGTCGGCCCATGGGCGCCGAGCGCCACCCAGCGCACCGACTGCACGGCGCCGACGTGCGTCCGGCGAGTCCGCGCCAGCGCGACGATCGCCTGCGCCGTCAAGTCGAGTGAGCGCAGCTCCGTGCCCCAGAGTCGCTGCTCCGGCGCGATCCGCGTCAGCCGTTGCTCCGCTAGCGTCGCCAGGTCGATGGCGCCGATCGTGACGGACCGCGCGATGAGGCTGTGTAAGTGCCACGCGACCAGCGCCTTGTTGGTCTTCAGCGCTTGATCGATGTCCTCACGTTCCGCTGCGACCCAGGTTTCATCGGCCAGCAGGCTGATCGTGTCGTCGGGACGCGGCGCCTTCTGCGGCGCGGGAGTCGTCGCGCCGCCGTGGCGTTCCAGCCACCGCAGCGCCGGCGCGTCTGGCAGCAACGCCGCCAACGCCACGCGTGCCGCGGCGCGATCGCCCGTGGCCAGCGCGTCCCGGGTCGCGCGCGCCGTCACGCCGACCTCATCGGTGCGTGTGCACATTGGCGCCAACAGCGTCGCGCCGGATTGGGGGTCTTCTTCCAGCACGGCCAGCTCCAGACGCGCACGGTCAGCGCCTGGCGCCAGCCTCACCGCGTCGCGCAACAGCGACCGTGCGACGGCCACATCACCGCGCTCCAGCGCGACGCAGCCGAGGCCGTAGCGCGCCGCGTCCGACTCCGGAACCCAGCGCAGGGCTTCGCGATAGTGGCGCTCAGCGTGGCCGAGCTGGCCGTTGCCATGGGCCCGGCGTCCGCGTTCCCAGGCGTCCACACCAGACTGCGGCTCGCCGCTTGGCGTCATCGGGCCAAGGACGCGACCGGCGTGGCGCGGCAGCTGCCGCCACACCTCCGGCATCCCGCGCAGCCCGTGCAGCTTTGCCCACGGCAGGTGGCAATCCGTGACATCGACCCCCGTCGCCCGGGCTTCCCGCAGGTCCGCGCCAGTCAGGTCGGCGCCGCTGAGATCGGCGCCGCTGAGATCGGCGCCGCGCAGATCGGCGAGGGTCAAGTCGGCGTGGTTGAGGCGTGCACCCACCAGCTGAGCGCCCTGCAAGTCGGCTTCGCGCAGGTCGGCGTGCCGGAGGTCGGCGTCCCGCAGGTCTGCGCCGGCGAAGCGTCCGGCCCGCAGGTCACCGTCGCGCAGATCCAGCGGCGCGGCGTCCGCCGCGGCCCCCAGCAGCGGCGCAGGCTCGATCGTGAGTTTCAAAGGCAGATCAGCCCGAATTGGCATTTCTTACCCTTGGGGCAGCTGTCGCCCGGGCCGCATGGCGTCGGCAGTCCGCCACCGCCACCACCGCCGCCGCCGCCGCCAAATGGCAGCTTGAACGGCAGGCACACGGTCTGGAAGCAGGTGTTGCCCTTGTCACAGTCGGCGTCGACCTTGCATTGCCCAGGCTGCGGGACCTGCTGGTTGCTCTTGAGGCAGAAGCCAAACGAGCAGCTCTGGTTGGCCGGGCAGTCGTTGCTGGTCTTACACTGCTGGTCGATACACACCGCGATGAGGCATTGCTGCTTCGGTCCGCAGTCCTTGTCCTTGGTGCACAGCGGCGGAATGCCCGGAATCTGGGGCACGCAGACGCCAGCGGCGCACGTGAGCTTCAAGCCGCCGATCGGGATCTTGGGGCAGTCGCTCGCTGACTCACACTCGACCGTTGGGATCAGCGACGGGATGCAGAAGCCCTTGAAGCACTTCTGGTTCTTGCCTTTGCACTCCGAATCCAGGTCGCACGTCTTCGGTACGCACAACCCGGCAAGGCACTGCTGCTTGCTGGTGCACTGCTCGCTCTGCGTGCAGCCGCTGACTGGGATCTGGCCGGGCAGACACTCGCCGAGCAGGCATTTCTTGCCCTTCGAGCAGTCGGAGTCGTACTTGCAGTTGTCCGGCGTGCACGACGACAGCTGGCACACGAACCCAGCCGGGCAGTTGCTGCTGTCCTTGCAGAAGTTCGACGGCACCACCTGCGGCGGCACGCACGTGTTCTCGAAGCAGTACAACCCCTGCGGACAGTCGAGGCCCGACTGACAGCTGATGGGCACGATGCAGATCGGCTCGAAACAGACCTGGCCGCTTGGGCACTCGCTGTCTTTCTTGCAGAGCGTCTCGGTGTCGCAGATGTCGCCCTTGCCGTCCCCGTCCGTGTCGATCTGCTTGGCGTTGGGTATCGTTGGGCAGTTGTCGTACGCGTTGAGACGCCCGTCGTTGTCGATGTCGCTGTCGCAGGCGTCGCCGATCTTGTCGCCGTCGCTGTCCTTCTGCGCTGCGTTCTTCACGGTCGGGCAGTTGTCCTTGTCGTCGACCACGCCGTCTTGGTCCATGTCCTGCTTCGGATCACAGGCGTCGCCCACCCCGTCGCCGTCGCTGTCTTTCTGAGCTGGATTGACCACGAACGAGCAGTTGTCCTGGCCGTTGGTGTAGCCATCGCCGTCGATGTCGTCGTCGCACGCGTCGCCCAGCTTGTCGCCGTCCAAGTCGTCTTGGCTCGCGTTCGGGTGTTTCGGACAGTTGTCCTCGCTGTCGATGACGCCGTCGCCGTCTGTGTCCTTGACGCTGCCGTCGACCGGGTCGCACTTGTCTCCCAGGCCGTCGTTGTCGCTGTCTTTCTGCACCGGGTTCGCGACGTAGGGGCAGTTATCCGCGCCGTTGAGCAGGCCGTCTCCATCCAAGTCCTTGTCACAGACGTCGCCCTGTTTGTCGCCGTCCAAGTCGCTCTGATCGGCGTTCTTGTCGAGCTCGCAGTTGTCCGCGTCGTTCATGACGCCGTCGCCGTCCTTGTCGGGGTCGCACTTGTCGCCCAGGCCGTCGCCATCGGAGTCGAGCTGGTTGCTGTTTTTCTTGAAGGGGCAGTTGTCGTTCACGTCGAGCAGGCCGTCCGAGTCGCTGTCCTTGGTCGGATCGAGGGGCGGCCCTGTGTCCGCAATCGCGTCGAACTTTGGACCGGTGTCGGGCTGCGCGGTGTCGGGTGCCATGGTGTCAGGCTGCGTCGTATCGGGCTGCACGGCGTCGGGCTGCGATGTATCAGGCTGCGATGTGTCAGGCTGCGTCGTATCGGGCGCGCCGCTGTCTGAGGCTGCCGTGTCAGGCTGCGACGTGTCCTCGGTCGCGCCAGCGTCCTCGGGATCTAGGCGAACGGCGTCTGGGTCGATGTCACCGGGCAGGTGCAGCACGCGGAAGCTGTGATAGCTCGGCGGATCGGCCTCAGCGGTCACCGGGTTGGTCGCGCTCGCGCCCCCGGGCGCGCTCGCCCACACGAACCAGAGCACGCGTGTGCCGCGCGGCTGCGGCGGGATCGCGCCACGGAAGACGGCGGTGTCGATGGGCTTCATCTCGACCACCTTGAAATCAACCTCATCCCCGCGCGCGTAGTACAGACGCACGTGTTTCACCTCGGGATTGCCCCGGACCGTCGCCCAGACCTGGTAGGGCGCGCTGTCGCTGTAGGTGCTGGCGATCTTGGTGACCTGCACGATGTCCGGCGAGCGACCGTCGCCGCTCGAGCAGGCGCTCGCTAGCAGCGATCCGAGCAGCAGGGAGCCCACCCACAGGGGCCGCGACACCAATGATGGCGAGAACAATGACGGCGACAACGATGACGGCGACAACGATGACGGCGACAACGATGACGGCGACAACGAACCTTGCGACAGCCATGACGCCGGCCGCCGCGGCAGGACGGCGCCTGCGCCACATGCGTCGGCGGGGTCGAGGCCAGGTTCGGCCTGGCGTGGTGTGTGACGGTTCTGCATCAGTGACTCCGGGGCGGGGCCGTACAGTACCAGAGCGTTCGGGCGGTTGCAGCGGAAACGACACACAGGTTGCCAGGGGCGGGCGCGCTCACCCCGCATCGCGCGTCCCCCCCGCTGGCGCCGCGTCGGCGGAGACTGCGCGTTGTTGGCTTAAGAGCTGCAGCGCATGCGCCGCGGCGGTCGGATCGTCCGGCCCACCGCCCAACATACGCGCCAGCTCGCCGCGGCGGCGCTCCTCACTCAGCGTGATCGCCTGGGAGACCGTGCGCTCGATGTCGTCGCCGTCGCGCACCACATCCTTGTGCACGTGCACATGGTGGTGGGCCGCCGCGGCGACTTGCGGGAGGTGACTGATGCACAGCACCTGTTGGCGATCGCCCAGCTCGCGCAGAAAGCGCCCCAACACGACGCCGGTGCTGCCGCTCAGGCCCGCGTCGACCTCGTCGTAGACACACACCGACACCGGATCGGCCTCGGCGCAGGCCCGCTTCAGGCCCAGCAGCACGCGCGATAGCTCGCCGCCGGAGGCGACCTCTGTGAGTGGATGAGGCGGCTCGCCGGGGTTGCTGGCGAGTAGGAACGCCACGCGGTCGCGACCATCGGCACCAAACTCGCCATTCGGCAGCGCCACGACCTCGGCGCAGAAGCGCGCCTTGTCCATGCCGAGTTGGCTGATCACGCTCTCCACCCCAACGCCGATCTGGCCCGAGGCGCCTTGGCGCGCCACGCTCAGCACGTCCGCCAAGCGCGCTGTCTCCGCGGCGAGCGCGGGAATCTGGCTGTCGAGCTCGGCCAGTCGCCCCGCGTCCTCGCCTTCCCGGCGCAGCTCCGCGGCCATGGCATCGCGCCGTTGGTGGAGGGCCTCCTCGCTGCCGCCGTATTTCCGCACCAGCCCGAGCAGCAGCGTGAGCCGGTCGTCCGTCTCGGCCAAGCGCTGCGGGTCGACATCGACGGTCTGCGCGTAGCGCTCCAGGTCGCTGCCGAGGTCATCGACCAACGACACCACCTCATCCATCCGGGCCGCGAGCGCGGCGAGGGCCGGGTCGGACTCCGCCGCACGTGACAACGCTCGGCTCAGGGGCGCCATGAGATCGCGCGCGCCGCCGTCCTCCAGCAGCGCTGCGTGCGCGCCGAGGGAGCTCTGGACCAGCTCATCGGCGGCGCGCAGGCGGCGCGCGGCGACGTCGAGCTCCGCGACCTCACCGACGCGCGTCGCTGCGGCGTCGATCTCATCGAGGCAGAAGCTCAGGAAGTCGCGGCGCTCACCCTGCGCGCGCTGGCGTTCTTGGAGCGCAGCCCGCTCCGACAGCGCCTCGCGCCAGGCGGTCCATGTGGTGCGATAGGTCGCGCGCGTGGGCAGCAGGCCCGCCATCCGATCGAGCAACTCCAGGTGGGTCGCCTTGTTCAGCAGGCGGTTTTGTTGGTGCTGCGTGCTGAGATCGACCAGGGGACCGACGACGGCCCGCAGGTCCGTCACCGTCGCCAGCGCGCCGTTGAGCCAGATCCGCCGCGCGCCGCCGCGGCCGATGCTGCGGCGCACGATCAGCACGTCGTCTTCCACCTCAAAGCCCCGAATCTCAGCCTCTGCGCGCACCCACGGCGACGCAGCGAGGTCGAACTGCGCCTCCAACACCGTCCGCTGCGCGCCGGCCCGGATCACCCGCTCAGAGGCGCGGCCACCGAGCAGCAGGTCGAGCGCGCCGATGAGGATCGACTTGCCCGCGCCGGTCTCGCCCGTGATGACGGTCAGGCCAGAGTTGAACGTCAGCTCGAGATCCTCCGCGATCGCGAAATCTCGGAGACGCAGTGTGGTCAACATGAGGGCTCCATTCTGGCCAGGGCGCGGCGCAGCTCGTCGGCGATCGCACGGCGCAGCGCCGGCGGTTCGATCACTTCAGCGCTGCCGCCGAACGACAGCAACCAGGATTGTAGATCGGGGGTCAGTGGCACGTGCCACGCCAGCTCGCAGTCGCCGCCAGCGAGGTCGGTCGCCTGCTGACTCGCGTGCCACAGCCGCTCGCGGGCGTACCGCGCCGCGGTGCCAAAGAAACGCACCCGCACGTGAACCTGCTGCGTCGCGTCACCCGCAAAAACACCGAACTGGCCGCTGAAGAAGCGCTCTGGGTCGTACCCCACCGGTACCACCGCCGTGGTGTTGCGCAGCCGGTCCGCGTCCACAGCGCGATGGAGCGCGAAGGGCCGCACGCAGCCGTGGTGCGGGCTAAAGGCGATCACGTACAGACGGCCGCGATAGTAGGCCAGCGTCAGCGGATCCAGCCTCAGCGTCAGCACCTCGGTCGTCGTCGAATCGGGGTAGCGCAGCTCGACCTGATTGCCCTTCAGCACCGCGGTCAGCACCTCGTTCAGCACGTCGTCGTAGGATTCGCCTGTCGCGCCAAGCGGCGGCGCGTCTGGCACGGCGTACAGCTTACGGGCGAGCGCCATCGCCTCGACCTCGCTGCCGGCGAGCCGATCGGCGACCTTGTCGAAGGCCGCGCGCATCGATTTGTAGAGCTCCGTGCCGCGCGCGAAGGCCAGCATGGAGCGGCTGAGATAGAGCGAGAAGAGCTCGCCCTGCGAGAACGTGATGGAGCTCGCCACACCGGCCGGGAGCAGCGCCCAGCGCTTGCAGCCCTCGTCGTCGCGATCGAGCACGCGTACGAGGTGATCTTCTGATAGCAGCGCCAGATCGCGGTTGAGGGTGCGCCGTGTCACCCCCGTGCGCTCCATCAGCTCGCCGATCGTCAGCCCGCCGTGCGAGTTGGCCAGGGATTGATACACCTGCAACAGGCGCTGGGCTTGGCTATAGCGCTGACGAACCGGCGGTTTGTGGACGTCGTCGCCGTCGTCGCCGTCGTCGCCGTCGTCGCTGTCGTCGCTGTCGTCCATCGCCGACTCGAACGCCGCGAGCTGCTGCGCCGCATCTTGGGCCGCCAACTCCGCATCTCTTGTCGCGTCACGCTTTGTCATCTGCTTCGCCCCCGTGCCCTACTCATACAACGCTGGGCGACGACAGAATCGTCGGGTGCGCCTACGCGATCGTGCCATCGACGGTGTCCGGGTTGTCCTCACTGGGATCCTCAACCGGGCTATCGGAGTCAACGAGCGCAGCGCTGACTCGCGCCTCAGAGTCCGTATTTACGGGGCCGTCGGCGTCTGGCCAGGCGTCAAGGTCGTCGCCGTGATCGCCGTCGTCATCGGCGTCATCTTGGGCGTCATCGCCGTCGTCATCGTCGTCATCGTCGTCATCGTCTTGATCGTCAGCCCCACCGCTGTAGTCGTCGTCGCCGTCGAGGTCCATCGAATCCCAGCTGTCGATCGCTCCCTGCGCGCTGTCGAGTGTCTCGTCGTCCCAGCCCACGCCGTCGATCTCATCATCGCTCATCGCGTCGAGGTCGAACATCGTAGGCATCTCGGGCCGCTCGGCGGGATCGTAGAAGGCCGTGCGCGCGCGACGCGCCTGCTTTTTGATGAACTCAAGTCGCACCGGCGTCCCATCCAGATCAAACTCCTCGCGCAATCGACCCAGCAGAAACCGCTTATAGTGCGCGGAGACGGCCTTGTCGGTGTTGACCTGAATGCGCAGCTTGGGCGGCCGAGTCGAGACCTGCGAGGCGAAGTACAGCTTCAGTCGCTTGCCGCGATAGACCGGCGGCTGCCGCCAAGCCACGACGTCTTCGAGCCAGCGGTTCAGCCGACTGGTGCCGATCTGCGTGTTGAACGCGTCGAACGTCCGGTTCACCAACTGAATGACCTTGTGCACCCGGCGACCCGTCAGCGCGCTGATGAAGAGGATGGGCGCGTGCGCCATGTAGGGCATCTGTTCGGCCAGGTCGGCCTCGTATGCTTGCATGGTCTTGTCGTCTTTCTCGACGAGATCCCACTTGTTGACCACGATGCAGCAGGCGCGGCCACGGCGTTCGATCAGCGACGAGATGCGCGCGTCTTGGTCCGACAAGCTCTGGGTCGCATCCAGCACCAGCACCGCGATGTGGCTGCGCTCCAGCGCGCGCACGGTGCGGCTGACGCTGTACTGCTCGACGCTCTCTGTCACGCGCGACGGTCGTCGCAGGCCGGCGGTGTCGATCAGCGTGTAGCCCTGACCCTCGTGCGCAAAATCGACGTCGATGGCGTCCCGCGTCGTGCCCGGGATGTTGGTCGCCAGCAGCCGCTCGTGGCCGACTAGGGCGTTGATCAGCGTCGACTTGCCGACGTTTGGTCGTCCCACCACACAGATGCGCACCCGCTCAACATGGCCGCCGCGCTGGGCCTTGAGCGCTTCGAGCTCCTCGGCCTCGATCGTCTCGGTGCCATCGTCGATCTCTTCGCCTTCGAACGCCTTCAACTTGTCGAGCGTCGCCACGATCTCTTCCATTAAGTCGAGCACGCCGCGGTTGTGCTCCGCCGCGATCGGGAAGACATGGTCCACGCCCAGCGAATAGAAGCTCACGGCCTCCGCTTCCAGCCCGTCTGCATCGCACTTGTTGACCGCGCAAAACACCGGTTTTGGCGAGCGGCGCAGCACCCGGCCGATCTCTTCGTCCGCAGGCGTCACGTCGTCGCGCACGCTCGTCATCCAGATGATCGCGTCGGCCTCTTCGATCGCGATCTGCGCCTGCCGTCGCATCATCGGCAGCATGCCCTCCGTCTCGAGCGGGTCGAAACCGCCGGTGTCGATGAGCTGAATGAACCGCCCGAGCAGCTCGGCCTCGCCGTATTGCCGGTCACGCGTCACACCGGGCGTGTCTTCCACGATCGCGCGTCGTTCGCCCATCAGGCGGTTGAAAAGCGTCGACTTGCCCACGTTGGGGCGACCGACGATGGCGACGAGGGGCTTACGGATGGGCATGACTGGAACCTGGGCAACAATGGGGGGGGGTGAACGAATGGGGGCAGTGAACCTGGGCAACAATGGGGCAGTGAACTCGGGCGACTGCGGCGACGTGGGGCAGCCCGATCGCGTTAACCGTCGTAGCCAAGCCGCCGCAGCGTGTCGAGCCGCTCCGTCCAGCGCGGCTCTACGCGCACGAGCACCTCGAGGTAGACCTTCTGGTCGAGCATCAGCTCCATCGACGCACGCGCGCCGCTGGCGAGCTCCTTCATCATCGCGCCGCCCTTGCCGAGCAGGATGCCCCGCTGTGACGCGCGCTCCACCCAGACGACCGCCTGCACGTGGGTGACTTTCGGATGCTCCTCAAAGACCTCGATCTGCACGGCCACGCCGTAGGGCACCTCCTGCTTCGTCTTGTGGAAGACCTGCTCGCGCAGCAGCTCCGCACAGAGAAAACGCAGCGTCCGATCGGTGAGCAGCTCGGCGTCGTACAAGCGCGGACCGACCGGAAGAAACGGGCGAATCGCGCTCACGAGCCGGTCCATCCCATCGCCCGTCAGCGCGCTGACCGGCACGACACCTACGGCGCCTTCAACCGCCGCATACGTCGCCAAAATCGGGAGCAGCTGGGTCTTGCGCACGTTGTCGATCTTGTTCAGCACGAAGAGGAACTTATCGGTGTGATGCCGAACCCGCCGCAGCAGCTTGCGGTCGCGCGTGTGGATCCGACGCTCTGCAGCCTCGGCCGACGCAGGCGCCGCGACACCCAGCGCCGGATCGTTGCCGGTGCGTTTCCAGCCGTCGCGGACCTTCTCCACATCGATGACGACGATCACCAAATCAACCTGCTCCAGCGCTTCGATCGCCTGACCGACCATGGCGCGGTTGAGCGGCGAGCGGGCCTCGTGGATACCGGGCGTGTCGATGAACACGATCTGCGTATCTTCGATGGTGTGGATACCGCGGATCTGATCGCGGGTCGTCTGTGGCTTTGGGCTCATGATCGCGAGCTTTTCGCCGAGCAGCGCGTTCATGAGGGTCGACTTGCCCACGTTCGGCTGGCCGATGATCGTCACCATACCGGAGCGACCCTGCGGACCGTGCGGCGGCAGGTGCGGCGCGCTGACCACCACGTCGCCGGCATCACCCAAGATCACAGGACCTTCGAGGAGATCGTCTGGCGCTGCCGCAGCGGCCTCAAGGGTCGTCGTGAGGTCGTCCATGTCGCTGCGCTGGTCGTCGATGGCACTGCGCTTGTCGTCTGTCATCTTGAGGCTCCTACCGCCATCGCTGAGCTGCTTGTCGCGGCGCTGGTCTCGCTGCCGGTTCAACACCCAGCCTGGGGCGGCGCGGGTTGTAGCCGATCACAGCTTGCGCAGCTAGGATCCATTGTTCACCGGGGTTGGAGGCAGGATGCGGGTGTTGGTTACTGGGTGCGCCGGCTTCATAGGTTCGCACTGCTGCGAGGCCTTGCTGCGGCGCGGCGATGTGGTCGTCGGTATCGACTGTTTCGACCCGTTTTACGAACGAGCCCTCAAAACACGGAACCTCGACGTCGTCCGATCGGTCGCCGCCGAGCGCTTCACGTTCATCGAAGGTGACTTGCTGGACGGCACAAGCCTTGATCGCGCGTTTGCGATCGGGCCGGTCGATCGTGTCCTGCACCTCGCCGCCAAAGTCGGTGTGCGCCCGTCGATCGCGCAGCCGGCGGCTTACGTGCGCCACAACATCGAGGCGACGACCCACGTGCTCGCAGCCATGTCGGCCCACAAGTGTGATCATCTGGTCTTCGCCTCGTCGTCGTCTGTCTACGGTGATGACTCCGTCGCGCCGTACCGCGAGGACGCGCGAGCTGACGCGCCGATGTCGCCCTACGCGGCCAGTAAACGGGCCTGCGAGCTGATGTGCCGCACTTGGCACGCGCTCTACGGCACGCACGTTTGGGGGTTGCGCCTGTTCACCGTGTATGGCCCGCGGCAGCGCCCTGAGATGGCTTTTCACCGCTTCGCGACCCACATGGCCCGCGGTGAGGCGGTGCCGATGTTCGGCGACGGCGCCTCGAGCCGGGACTACACCTTCGTTGGCGACGTGGTCGCGGGGGTGCTGACAGCGGTGGATCGTGTCGACGGCTTTCGTGTCATCAACATCGGTGGCGATCGCGAGATCGCGCTGCGGGACGCGATCGAACTGCTGGGGGGCGCGCTCGGCGTGACGCCAACGATCGCTGTGCACCCGAGCGCCGCGGGCGATGTGCGCCGCACGACGGCCGATCTGACGCTCGCTGGCGCGCTGCTCGGCTACGCGCCCGCGGTCACCCTTGAGGCTGGCCTCGCCGAGTTTGCGGCTTGGTTTTGGCAGCACGGCGTGCGCTAGGGGCGTCTACGCTGGCTGCTCGTCGGCGGCCTCGACATCTGGCTGAGCCTCGTCGGCCGCAACGGGTCGCTCAAACACGGCGCAGTAGAAGCCGTCTGGCCCGATCTCCGAGACGGGATGCTGGCTCAAGTAGGCGAGGTCAGCCGGGCCGATGCGTGTCTCGCTGCGCAGCGACCACCCGGGCAAGGCCACCTGCAGCTGAGCGCGCACGCCTTCGTTCTCAAGCGGCAGCAGCGAGCACGTCGCGTAGACTAGGCGACCGCCGGGCTTGACGCGCTTGGCCGCCCGCAGCGCGATGACGAGCTGCTGCGCGGGGAACCGCTCGAGCCACGCTTGGTCCAAGTGCCACCGCAGC
>CALENB010000334.1 GCA_937910235.1 uncultured Myxococcales bacterium
CGAGAGGCTGAGTCCGTAGCCGCCTGAGAGGATGAGGTGCCGAGCAAAGAGCTCGGTTTGGCCGCCGATTCGCAGGGCGTGCGTCAGATAGTCCGGCTCGTGCGACAGGTTGTATCCACCGTTGAGGCGGGTCCCCTCACCCAAGTTCTGCTCGACGGCGCCGTCCACTTGGGTGCGACGCTCCTCGAACCCCCTTGGCGACGCCGCGGTGATCAGGTCGACAGACGCCGCGGTGATGAAGTCAAACCCGACCGTCGCGCTGACGCTGGTGGCGCCTTGGGTGACGCGGCCGGCGGTGGTGGTTTTGACGACCTGCGTGTGGTTGTCGTCGACGTAGAGCAACACCGCGCCGGATGCCCGGGGCTGCACGCCGACGGTCGACGGGGTGGGCGCACTCTGCTGGGCGACCGCCGGCCCAGTGAGGACCGTCAAAGTGAGGACCATCAAAGTGAGGACCATCAAAGCCAGGCCAACCCACCACGCCACACGCACCAGCGTTGCGCGCGACGCCTCGGCAAATCCGTGTCTGCGGCGCGACCGCTGCGGTTCAATCACACCCACACGCGCCCCCGCCAGCGTCCCCGCCCCCCGCTGCGCCCTCCCGCACCGCGAACGTGTGGAGCCGCGCCGCGGCCCGTTCCTCGCAGCGACTCCACTGCATCCGACGGTCGGCGTGGGTGCCCCGCTGCCACGCCGGCACACGCACACAGCCGCTGGCGAGCAGCGCCAAGGCGACCACCAGCCACAGCACCCCACGCGCCATTGTGACGCGACAAGCCCGCGCGCGGACACGCTGACGATTCTGGCGCGCTAGTGGATTTCCGTGAAAACTCAATGCATATCTCATAGAGTCAGAAGGTAATTCATGAGGTCTTCAAGCTGGTAGCGGTCGAGATGACTGGTCCCGCCGTGGGTGTCGAACGCGCCGTCGCGCTCGTTATAGCCCTGCTCACCCGGGCGCAGCACGGCGTGACCGGGTGTCGCCAGCACCTCCCGCAGCGAGTGCGCGCGGCCGTCGTGCAGCAGGTGCGTCGCCGAGCGATCCCAGATCCCGCGCAGGGGCGTCGCGCCAAAGTGCACCCCGGCGGGGCCTTGGACCGTGAGCGGAAAGGAGCCAATGAAGCGCGGCGCAACCCTCGAGGCGTCGCTGCCATCCGGCGCCGAGGTCGGCGTGATGACCGGCGGGAAGCGTATCGGCATGCCGAAAGGCGAGAACAGAGCGGGCAGCGACGCGGTGGTCGTCGCCGGCAAGGGGTGGCACGTCGCGCAGCCCACGCCAGGCCGCTCATAGAGCAGCTTGCCCCGCCGCGCAGTGGGTAGGTTCAGGTGCCGATGTGGGTTCGGCAGGAGCCGCGGGGTCCGCAGCATGAAGAGTCCGATCGCGCGCGTGATGCCCTCAAAGTCGAGTTTAATCGGCTTAAAGCTGCCGTCTGCGCTCTCTTGGTGCAGCGCGTCGCCAAAACTTGTGTCGCGGCCCAGCAGCTTCTTGGCGGCGTCCTTGATGAACTCGGATCGACGCAGAAATGGCGTCTTCGCATAGGGCCGCGCAGCGCACTCTGGCGGAGGATCTTCGGCGCAGTTCATCACGTGATTACAGCCGGTCATGCTGGGTTTCTCAACGCACTGCTTCACGGTTGGATAGGCCGACCACACCGTCGCGTCGAGGCCCTCACAGCAAAAGTTCTCCTTGCGCGCGAACTCGTTGAGGACCGGAAAGAAGTTGGTCTCATCCATCGACGACTCGTGAAACCAGGGCCGCGTGTCGTAGAGCCCGCGCTGCGCCATGATGTTGCGCGCCCCCCACAAGCGGTTGCTCTGCAGCGGCATAACGATGGGGCGTCCCATCGAGCCATTGTCGCGGTGGCAGTGCACACAGGTCTGGTCGCCGTCAATGGTAAACACCGCGGTCATGTCGTTGATCGCCTCACCCAGCTCTGCGTCCGTGCTTGGAAAGACGCCGCCGCCAATGTCCCCGACCACAACATGACGCTCCTTGCCCGGCGCGTCGGTCGTCTGGATGACCGTCAGCGACTCGCCAAGGCGGTCGACGGTGATGACGTGTGCGCCCGCGATGGCCATCGCGACAGGGTTGAAGCCGGTCCGGTAGAGTCCGCCCGCGTGCTGCAACGCCGTCAACGCGCCGTCCGCTCCGATCTTGAAGGACTGCACCTCGTTGGAGCCCGAGAACGCGACCCACAAGCGCTGCTGATGCGCGACCATGGCTTGCGGCAACGCGCCAGCGACTATCCAGTTGGGTTTGGGCGTGAGGTACGGCACGACGTCGGGCGACCATGTGTCTGGCGCTGGGATGAGGAGGCCCCGGTCGGGAAGGTCCGGATCAACATCACGATAGTCCATACAACAGGTTGAATCTGCAACGTATCGATGCACCTGCTTAAAGGTCTTGATGTCCACAACAGCGATCTCGTTGCCCAGGTCCTGAAACACGACGTTCGCGGTGCCGTCGCCCGGTTGGCCGTCCCCGTCTAGGTCCCTACCAGCGACCGGGTGCGAGCCTGTGCCGACGCCGATGTCCGCGATGAACAGGTAGCCGCCCGACACCGCCAGCCCGCCGACCGGTGAGCGAAAGTCGATGTGCGTGATGCCGGCTGGCGCGCCGCGCGTCTGGGTGGTTGGGTCTGCGTCGACGTCGACAAGGGCGCCGGTCTGTGTGTTGATGACCGCGACGCTGAGGCTGGTGGCTGAGCCGACAAAGAGCAGCGCGCCGTCCTCTGACAGGACCATGCTGCGCGGATTCTCACCGGCGGGCGTGCCCATCGGGTCTTCGACTGCCACGGCGGCGTAGCTGCGCGACACCACCGAAAAATCAGCGCCGACGCTCACATCCCACCACAGCACGGCGTCCTTCCAACGGTTGCTGAAGAAGACGCGTTTGCCATCAGGGCGAAACAACACCCGCTCCGTGTAAAACGGCACGGCGACGCGCGCGACCTCCTTGTCGGTCTTGGCGTCGAGCACGATGGCGTGGTCGGAATAGCGCAGCGTGACGACGAGGAACCGGCCGCTGGGGTCCAACGCACACGCCCAGGGCGACGCGGCCATGTTGACGCGGCGCAGTACGGTGCCGGCGGCCACATCCACGACGGCGACGGCGGCGCCTGGGCTGTCCTCCGTGCCGCCGAGCATCACCCAGGCTTTGTTGCCATCCTGCGACACACAGATCGCGCGCGGCCTGTCGCGGTGAGGCTGCTTGCTCCAGAGCGGATCGACCGCGGTCATCGGATTTGGGTCCGGCGCCAGCGTGGCGATGGGCGTCGCCTGCTCGCCGCAACCTACCAGGCCCACGAGCAGTCCCATGGTTGTGACTGGGAGGAGGCTTGCGAGTGGAACAAGGACGATGAACAGGACGTGCGCGGCGAGGCGCGAGGACATCGCAGCGCGCGCCAGCACGGCATTTAGTCGGCATCTATAAAGTTTATAAATGGTTTTCATTGTGGATTACCGTCAATCCAACGGATCAGGGCACGACATTGGGGATCACTCGGCGCCTCGAAGACCGCGCCGCCCTTGTGACCTCCGCGGCCACCGAGGCCCAGCGCCTTGCGTATCAGCGGGGTGTCACGGGCATGATCAGCATCGAGAAAGCCAAGTGTTGCCCGAAAGTTGGCATCTACTTCGTCAAGGCTTAATGGATGAGAGGTGAAGCGATCTTCCAGCCTCAACCTGCGACGCGCGACCGCATAGAGGGCGAAAGGCTGGGCGCTGTTGCCATGGCAGGCGTAGTCGCCGCAACGCGCGGTGAGGATCGGTCCCGCCTCATCCTCGAAGGCGCTGCGCGAGGGCGACGGCAGCGGTGAATAACCCGTAGAATCAACGTCGCAGGCCACAAGCCAGACCACGCCGAGCAGGCAACACACCCAGGACAAACAGCGGTTTTGGAGCGTGCGGCGTTGCGTCACTTCGCGCTCCCCGGCAGCCCGACAAAGGCGGCGCCGAACTCGATCCAACGCGTAATGACTAGACGTTCGTCAACAGTAAGCTGCGGCGAGGCGGCCGGCGGACACTGCTGAGTCATGGCCCGCGGCGCGTCGTACTCGCGCTGCATCACCTTCTCAGCGAGGAAGCTCCGGCGAGCGCGATAGCCGTGCGCATCGACATACGCGAAGCCTCCGGCCGAGCCCGTCCCCGGGGCGAGCAGGCTCTCGTAGGCGTCCGTGTAATGGCTGGTTTTCTGGCTGGTTAGGGAGAGTCCGCCAGCTGTGACCGCCGCGTCATGACAGCCTGCAGTGGCGCACTTCTGCGTCAAGATGGGCTGCACGTCCTGCTGAAAGTCGACGAAGACGAAGAAGCTGCTGTCGATGATCGGGAGCGTCTTGGGCTGTCGTCGGTCCGCGTTGGCGAAACGTGACGCTGTGACGGACGCCTGGGTGATGAAATCCGTCACGGGCTGGAGCACGGAGGCCTTGTCGCCGTTCATGGCGCCGTGGCAGCCGCCGCATCGTGCGCCGTAGGAGGTGAGGGGGATGCCAACCGGGAAGCGTTCACCCGGCAGCGTCGCGTACCAGTGGTGCTGGAGCGCACCGACGGCGACGCGGTCCTTGTCGAGCGTGACGACACGCACGGGCACCTTGGCGGGGATCTCCGCGGCGAGGCTGCCGTCTGACGCTGGCGGCACCTCCAGGGCGGCAAACAGGGGCATGCGGCCGGTCAATGACGCGCGGGTGGCGCCCGGAGCCTTGTGTCGCGTCTCCGCCGCCGGCACTTGGGTCTGGTCGACAGGCCCCGCAACGGACAACGGCGTCACCGCGCGCACGTAGGCGATATCGTCCCGCAACGTCCGCGCGGCGAGCGGCTGCAGCTGCGCCACCAGCGCCTCGATCACCCGGACGCCGCTGTGAAGCAACGTGGCGGTGGCGTCCGTGTTGTTCCAGGCCCGCTCATGCGGCGGGTCCTCTGTGGCGCGCGAGAACACGGCGACGGGCTGCGACCAGGCCATCGTCGGGCTGGAGAGCAGCACTTGCGACGCCAAGATGTGGGGCCGATGGCTGATCCGGTCCTCTTTCAGCGTGAGCCGTAGCAGTCGCGTCTGCGGCGCCAACTTGCGGTCCGTCAAATCAAGCGATCCGGCGGCGTGGGCCACCACCAGGCTGCCATCGGGCAACGGCGTCGCGTCACGCCAGAGTCCGTCAGCGCTGACGCCGGTGCGACTCGCCTTGGGCGTGAGCACGCTCAGGGCGTGGCGGAAGTTGGGCAGCGTCGCGAGCGGGACCTTGGCGTCCGGCAACTCCATCGCGAACTGCCGCTCCAGCGTCGCGAGCTGACCACCGCGCCAGACGTTGTGTTCATCGAGCAGCAGCACGCTCGCGCGCCCCTCCGGCATCTCCCGCAGGCCGTAAAACACCTGCTGCGGCTCGCTGATGCCGAAGTGCGGGTGCGCCTCTGGCTGGATGTGATGGGCCGCGTTGTGACAGATCGGAAAACGGAACAGCACGCCCTTGTAGCCGCCCTCGATCGACCGCTTGATGGTGTACGCGAGCGTGCCGCTGAACTCGCCCGAAGCGAGGAAATAGGGCGCCACCTCAGGCACGACGGTGAACGACAACCGCTCGAGATTTTTGCCGTCGATATCCACCACATACAAATCGGCGTTCTGTACGTGGGCGATGTCTGACAGGTCCGCGGCGCGCGTGGAGCTGAAGTAGATCCGCTCAGCCGGCGCGACGCCCGACGCCGCAACAAAACCGCCATTCGGCCCAAAAACCGGGCTGAAGTTGCCGATGATCAGCCCGTTCGGCGCCTCGCTTTTGTCGAAGGTCAGCTGCGTCAGCCCGGCGCCATCGAGGCCGATCGTGTAGAGGTTGTGCGCGTCGACAGGCGACTTCCGCATGCTGAACACGATGGTCTTGCCGTCGTGGCTGATCGCTGGATCGCGGATGTCGGCGGGTCCCTGATGCGCTGACGCCGTGAGATTGACGGGTGTGACCATGGCCCCAGGTGGCGCCGTGGCGCCGGGTTTGGTGACGACCGGGTCGAGCCGATAGAGGTCGGTGCCAGGGGTAAAGGGCTGCACCTCGAACGGACCCGCCGCGGCGAGCGGGCCACCGACGGCGACCAGCGTTGGAAAGGCCTGGTCTGTGCCCGCCTTCGCAGACCGCTCCGTGCCAGGCGGGCCGGTGGGCGCCGGCGCGGCGTCAGCGCCCATGACCGCCGTGCGCTCCGCAGCGATCCAGTCGAGGATCGCGCGCACCGCCGGCCCATCGCGCGGGTCTTTGCCAGCGCCAACGTCCGCCGCGAAGAAGACGTCGTTGCCGCCCTTGTGCGGGATGCCACCGAACTCAACCGGCACCACCTTGGCGATGAGGCGGGACAGCTTGGGATCGCCCCACAGCGTCACGTTGCGTTTCATCTCAAGGTACGTCTCACGCAGCTCGTGCCGAGGCAGCTCCTTCGTGCCAGCGACGGGCGGGGTGTGCATCAACAGACCGCCAAACATCAGGCTGCCGTGGCAGCTCGCCGTCGCGCAGCCACGATCGACGAGCAGCGGATAGACCGTCTCCGCGAAACGGGTCTCATTGACAGTCAGCGGCGGCTCGGCCGCGCCCTCGGTGCCGTTGGATAGGGTGGCCACCCAACGGGCGAGGGTCTGATAGTCCGCGGCGGCGCGCGTCTCAAAGATGGCGCCCATGAAGTGATGCGTGCCGCCCTGATCTACCGGCAGCGTCTTGCGCAAAAGGCTTGAAAACTCGGGCTTGCCACGGGCGTTGACTCTGGCCTTGACCGACGCCAACGCCTGCGTGCGGTCGGTGATCCGGCCAGCGGAGTCCGTCTTGAACAGGAGCCACTTGGTGTGATCGGGCTGGCCGTCGTCCGTGGCCTTGGATTTTGCGCGCGTGCCGTCGGATGAGATGGCCCCCGGCGCCGTGCCGTGGCAGAGCGCGTTGGCGCAGCGGTTCTCGAGGATCGGGAGGATCTCCGACTCAAACGCAGACTCGTTAGGCCCGCAGCTCGGGAGCGTGGTCACCAGGAGGAGGGCGAGGAAGCCGAGGAGGGCCACGGGCCAATGAAGCGGCCCAGATCCAAACTTCGTGCGAGCGACCATCTCTTGCCACCGGTCAGACCACATTGTAGCGGCCGATCTCAATGGATAGGGCCATGGCGTGGCCTTTCAAGTAAAATCGTCACCAACCTAACCTACGTCAATTCCGGGCTCACCTCAGGGCGCCACCACCGTGGGCCGCCGCTCACGCGCGATAAATTCGGACGCCTGCGGGGGTAGATCGAAATCAGCCATAATCGCAAAGTGATCCGACCCAGGCAGGGTCACGACCTTCGCTTCTCGCCGCAGCAGGCCGCCAAAGAAGAGGTGGTCCAATCGCCATCCCAACACATGGGTGGCTTGATCGTCGGCCAGCGCCTCCACCAGCACCGCCGCCGCGTCGTCTACCACCGGCTCGCGCGCCTGCAGCGTGTTGAAGTCACCGACGAGCACGAGGCCGCGGTCGTGTGCGCGGCCACGCACCTCCGCGATCTGAGCGAGCACCGGCGCGAGCTGCAGGCGTCGACCCTCCGGGGCGGTCATCCCTGTGGTGCTGTGGTCCATATGGACGTTCCAGACCCGCACCAGCCGCCCACCGCGCTCGGACGGAATGCGTACGTCCACCCAGATCGCCGTCTTGCGCATCGGCTTCATCGCGGGCAGCAGCAGCGAGCCGGCTTTGACGATCGGCCACCTGCTGATCAGGGCCAAGCCCTCCTTACAAGCCCCGACGCGATCCGGATCGGCGCGTTTGAAGTAGACGTGCGGGGTCCCCAACGCGGCGGCGAACCACCCGACGTCGTGCGCGTCGGCCTGCCCGCAGACCTCCTGCAACGCGATGACATCGGCCGCTTTCACCCGTTCATCGTCCTCAAGCGCGCCGGCCGTTGTGAGCCGCCGCGGCAACATCGCGCCCAACACCGGCGGATTGAGTCCGTAGCCACGCGCGACGTTCCAGCTCATGACACGGAACTCGCCGCACTTGCCGCCATCTGTTGCGCAGGCCCCCAACAGCGGCGTCAGCGCGAACAGGAGGACGCACGCGCGCGTGGCGACGTGTGGCGGCCGACGCTGCCCCTGGTTTCGCATGGCTCCCTCTGTTGGCTTGACCCGCCGCACCTCAACCGACCGTTCTGACGCGCCTGGGTCCAGCAGTCAGCATGCCGACCGCGCCGGGGGGGCGCCAGCGGAAGTTTCGCTCATCGCAGTTGCCAGAGTAGGCCCAAGAAGCTGGGTCGTAGATGGAACATCGTGCGGAAGCGGGGGGTCCACGCCCAGACCAGGCCGAGATCGACGTTGAGCCCAGGTTGCCGTGTCAGGGTGTTGAGTTTGTCGGGATCCCAGCTCACCGCGCCAAAGAGCCGCGCGCGACCCAGGTCGAAGTCCACGCCGGTCCACACTGACCACGCCGGCAACGCTCGCCAACCGGCGGGGTGCATCGCGAGGGCGCCAGCGGTGTGCCAGGTGAAGCTGCCGCCAGCGCCCGTCTTGAGCCGCACGGCCGTCGCCAGCCAAGCCGTGGCCCGCCAACCGTGCAGGCGCTCGAAGCTCAGCAGATCGCGCTGGGGTTCGTCGCCGCGCCAGCTGTAGGTTTCGGCGCGGTTCGTCCAGGGGCGCACGTTGCGCACGTCAACGACCTGTTTTGAGACCACCTGATAAAACTGGCCGCTGCCGTCGTCCGCGTAGATCACCCGCGTCGTCGTCTGCTTCAGCGCGTTGAGGGCGGACAGCTCGCCGCGCACACCCCCGCTGATCAGCAATCCCGCGCCGCCGCGCTCGGTTGAGCGCAGCTGCACACGCACACCGAGGTTGGGGTTGAGACGTAGGCTGTAGTTGAGACCGGCGTCCTCGGGTAGGTTCGTCTCGACGTGGATGCGCGGCAGCGCGCCCCACACCAAGCTGGTGCCACTCACCCAGACCGCGCCGTGTGCGGCGACGTCGGCCGTGTCGAGCTCGCCGAGGTGGAGCAGCGGCGCGGCGTGGGCCGGGAGACCGACGGCTGCGAGGCCGCAAAACAGGGCGAAGGCGCCCGTCAACACGACACTCGTTGGCAGGTTTGATCGTGGCGACGGCGGCTTCATCCTTCGGAGGATAGGAGATCTCTGGGGTCCGCGCGCGAGCGGGCCAGTAGAAACGCGGAGCCGAGCCGACCGATCAGCGCAGAGGCCAAACACAGCTTGCGATTCCTGCGTGGCGGGCATATACTCTGCCGCCGCAGATGACCGAGCACAGCTCATGGCGCCCCAAACGGCACCTGAGACGCCGCGTCATTCGCGCAGAAACCGACTTGCCGCAGGAGAGCACCGCATGCCACGCATCGACGATGACTTCGAAGAGATCGACGACGACGAGGAGCTGACCAGCGCTGACCTCGCGCACTTCAAGCAGCGTCTGCTCGACGAGCACAGCAAAGTGCAGGAGCGCATGGGACGCCGGGTGACCGAGGCCGTGTTTGAAACCACGGCGCTCCCCGACGAGATCGATCAGGCCAGCCGCGAGAGCGAGCAGATCGCGCTGCTTCGGATCGCGGACAAGGAGCGCAAGCTGCTCGGTCAGATCGATCGCGCGCTCGGCAAGTTCGACACCGGTGACTTTGGCATCTGTGAAGGGACCAACGATCCCATCGGCAAGAAGCGCCTTGAGGCGCGACCGTGGACGCGCTACTCGATCCACTACAAAGAGCGCCTTGAGCGCATGAAGAAGGGCGGCTAAGCGAAGCCGCTCCGCCTAGAACCGGAGCCCGGGACCGCGCAATGTGGCTGCTGTTAATCAGCGTCGCTGCCCTTTTCGCCGGACCCTTGCTGAGCGGGATCGCCCGTCGCGACGGACGGATCGTTCACGGCATCGACGGTTTTGTACTTGTCGCCATGGGCGGATTGGTGCTGTTGCACCTCCTTCCTCATAGCTTAGAGCACGGCGGCAAGCTGGCGGCGATCGCGGCGGTGGTTGGCCTTGGCTTGCCGCTGCTTGTGCACCGGCTGCTGCATGGCGGCCACGATCACCATGGCCACGATCACAGCGATGGTGGCGCGCGCGAAGAGCCCGAGCCTTGGGTGCTGCTGGCGATCGCGGGGGCCGCGCTGCTGGTGCACGCCATGGTGGACGGCACGGCGCTGGCCACCGCCGGTTGGCTCGACGTCGATCCGGGCTTAGGCCACGCCGGTCACAGCCACCTTGGCAACGTGAGCCACACGAGCCACGCCGGTCACGCTCTTGGCGGCCATGGCCACGGTGACGCCACCGCCGCCACCCTGCCCTTGTTGGCTGGCGCGGTGTTGTTGCACCGTCTGCCCATCGGAATCGCGCTCTGGTGGACGCTGGCGCCGCGTTATGGCCGTCGCGCTGCGGTCTTCACGCTGGCGGCGATGTCCATCGCGACCGGCGTCGGCTTTTTTGGCGGCGACCTGCTGGCGCCGGGTTTGGCGTTCATGAGCGTGTTCGAGGCGTTTGTGGCCGGGGCGCTGCTGCACGTGATCTTCCACACCCACGTCGCGCTGCCGCAGGACGAACCGTGCGGATACGCCGGAATCCTGGGGGATCCGCAGACACGCGCCGCCGGCGTCGGCGCCATGCTGGGTTTGTTGACCCTGCTGATCGTGGACGGCGCCCACCCCCTTGGCGCGACCGCGTCGAGTCATCTGCCACCCTCTGAGACGATCGTCGCGCTGCTGTTGCAGTGCGCGCCCGCGCTGCTGCTCGCCTTCGTGGCGGCCGGGATCGCGCGTAGTTTGTTGCCTGACGTGCCGTCGGCCACAGTCACCGACCTCTCGGCGTTTGGGTCAACGGGCGCCCATGACGCGGTGTACGCGGCGCGGGGCGTAGCCCTGGGGTTAGCCCTGCCGCTGCGGCCTTGTGGCGTAGCGCCCTTGTATGAGGCCCTGCACCGCCGTGGCGTGCCGCCAGCGGCGGCGGTGGCCATCCTCGCGGCGGCGCCGGCCATCGGCGTCGACGCGCTGCTCATCTCGATCCCGCTGCTCGGCGTCGACGTCGCCGTCGCGAGACTGGCGGTCGCAGCGGTGGTGACGTTTGCCGCGGCGTGGATCGTGGGCCGCGCCATCCGCGGCGCCTCGTCTACGTCGACACTGACGTCCCCTGCGTCGAACCCGACGCTCCCGGAGCCAGACCTCACGGCGTTACCGTCGTCCAGCGCGCAGGCGCGGCTCGCGGCCGGGCTGCGATTTGGCCTCGTCGAGCTGTTCGATGCCGTGCTGCCATGGGTCTTGACCGGCCTGCTGCTTGGCGCCCTGGCTGAGCCGATGCTCGACCTTGGCGGGCTGCGCGGCCTGCCGGTCGGTGCCGAGGTGGCCCTGTTGGCGCTGATCGGGCTGCCCATCTATCTGTGCGCCACCGGCGCCACGCCGCTGGTGGCGGTGCTCCTGCACAAGGGTGTGTCACCGGGCGCGGGAGTCGCGTTTCTGCTGACCGCAGCCACCACTTCGGTCGCGAGCGCGGCGGCGCTGCGGAGACACCACGGGCCAGGGATCGCCGTCCTGTTTGCGGCGGTCATCGGCGTCGGTGCGATCGCGGCTGGGCTCGCGGTGAACGCGGCGATCCCAGCGCACGTCGGCCTCGCGCTTCACGACCTGACGCGGCAGCCGCACCCCTGGTACGCCGTGGTCGCCGCGGCGGTGCTCGGCGTCGGTTTGGTGGCGTCCTTGCTGCGAAAAGGCCCACGTGGCCTCATCGATCGCGTGGTCGCAGCGCATGGACCCCAACATCAGCACGGCGGGGCCACCGGTCACCGGCACGCCCACGGCGAGGTCGGCCTCCCCGCTGCGCAGGGCCACAGCCACGCGCATGTTGACGGCGACTCGCGCGACCACAACCACGACCGCGACCACGACCACGACCACGACCACGACCACGACCACGACCACACAGGCCAGCACAGGCGCAGCGCAGGCGAGGGCCGCTGAACCCGCCACGAGCCGCGATCTGGCGCAGCGATACAGGTGACGCACATGCAGGGACGACTCGAGCGCACAGCGCCAGCCACAGTCAACGTCGGGGGTCGGCTCATCGTGATGATGCTGGTGCTGTCAGGATGTAGCCAGCCAACCAAGCCTGGCGCAGCGATCGCCGACACGTCGCCCACCGACACCACGCAACGCGATGCGCAGCCGACGGACGGTCCGAGCGATGGGACGGTCGACGTCTTGCTGCCAGATGCGCTGGGAGATGCGGCGAACGGCGATAACACCGATTCTGCGGCCCCTGCCACGACCGACACCGTGCACACCGACACCTTAGCCGCCGACGCGACGCAGGCCGACGTGCAGTCGGCAGACAGCGCGCCGACAGACACGGCGTCGCAGGATCCCTGCGCTGGCGAGACCTGCAGCGGCCACGGCGCCTGTTTCTCGCTGTACGACACCGCCATCTGCACGTGCAAACCGGGCTTTTATCTCGTCGGCACCACCGCGTGTCTCCCTGAGTCCGGCGGTGGCGCCTGCTTCCCCAACCCATGCAAGGCACCGGACCAGGGCATCTGCACCGTCAGCGGCGGCGCGGCGCTGTGCGGCTGCAACGTCGGCTTTGGCAGCGTGAACGGACAGTGCGTCTTCGCCACCTGCCCGAAGATGTCGGCGGTCACCGGCATCACGCTCTATGACCAGACCGGCGGCAGCGTGGCGGGTGGCTTCGACCCGCTCAAACCCAACGATGTGGTGAAGGTGCGAATCGACGTCCGCGTGCTGGCCGGCAGCGCTGGCGTGACGTTGGAGCTCCACCCCGACAACGCGGCGCTGCTCACGGCGCGGCTCGCGTTCAACGGCAAGAAGGTCACGACGTTTACGTTGAAGGGACCCCTGATGTTGATCCCCCTGCAGCTGACGCCCGGCGATCACAGCGTGGAGCTGCAGGCCAAGCTGCTGACCGCCTTCGCGCCGTTGAGCCTCAACGCGCGGCTGACGGCGCCAGGCGCTTGCGAGCTGCCCGAGAGCCGGTCAGGGGCGCGCATCGGGCCACTTGGGCTGCTCGACGCGAAGGGTTTTGGCTGCGTCAACCTCGACCGCAACCGCTCGGTGCAGGTCGCGGCGGAGGTGGTGGAGAAGTCCACGTCGGTCTATGGCACGGCGAATGGCACCAACAACAACTACAGTCCTGCCGGAAAGATCGTGGCGACCGTGACGCAGTGCTTCATTCGCCAGAGCGATCAGGTGCTCTATTTGGCTGGCGACGCGCTCGGTGAGCAGCCGTGGGGCGTCGATAACTACTTCGTGGTGGAGGCGTTCGACCATGCGCCGACCAAAGACGAGAAGCCGGCGACAGCGCTGGTGCTGCAAGCGAGCGACGCGGTGAACGCCGTGGGCTCGATCAAAAAGATCGCCGGGCCCCATGGCGACATTCGCGGCACCCACATCGGCGTCCCGAACGGCAGCCCGTTTGGCTGGTCCGCTGGCCATGTGCGGGTCACGGACTTGGTGCCGAAGGGCAAGAACGTCTGGTTGCGCTTCTATGCCCTGGATCACGGCGTTGTAGGGCGACTGACGCGCGTCTACATCCACAGCCGCCGACCCGAGCTGGCGCCGCCCGAGTGCGTCAACAACGCGGGTTGCGACCACCTGGGCAAGGGCTGCGTCAACGGTAAATGCGTGGGTTCGGCCTGCAGCGGCAGCTGTGGCGGACAGCCTGGCTTCTTCTGCGTGGGCGGCTATTGCACCTCGCAGTGTAACGTTGGCGGCGGGAGCTGCGCAGCTGGCGAGCAGTGCGCGGTGCGGGGCTGCGTACCGGCCGGCACGACGGGCATCTGTGAGGCGAGCAAGAACGACGCCGACTGTGCCAAGGGCGAGACCTGCCACTGGGGCCGGTGCACGAAGGGGTGCCACCATCCTCGCAAACAAGACCAGAGCTACAAGCAGAACAGCGACTTCTGCAACGCCGGTGGGTTCTGCCCGCACTGCCCGAAGGTGGGTCAGGGGTGCTGGAACAACGTCTGCGGCGAATGCGAGATCGACCCGCACTGCAGCGGCGGCGCGGTGTGTGTCGACCGCGCGTGCGTGACCTGGCCGTAGCTGAGCACCGGCAGGCGCAACAGCCCCGTGAAACTGCCGGCTATTTCGCGTATTTGACCGAGCAACCCCAGCTCTTCGTCTGAAGCACGGCTGGCGCTTGACCACGGGACAGGGCCTCAAGCGCGTCCTGCAGGTGCGGCGTCGGCTGCTGGCCCGGCTCACTGACCTCCCCGAACGGCATGTTGTCGAGCCCGCCGGCGTAGCGCAGCTTGCCGAGACCGTCGATCACAAAGACGTGCGGGGTGTGATCGGCGCCGTATTTACGGCCGACCATGCCCGTCTCGTCGAGCAACACCGGATGGTCTAGGCCGTAGCGCTCAATTGCCGCGCGATTGCGCTCGCGACCGTGCCCCTGCTTGCCGACCGCCCCTGAGTTGATGGCGATCCAAAACACGCCTTTGCTGCCCCAGCGTCGCGCCATGTCTTTGAGGGCGCCCTTCTCGTGTGCCTGTTTGACGAAAGGACAGTCCGGGTTGAACCACTCCAGCACGACGATCTGGCCCTTGTGGTCGGAGAGCCGCACCGTCTGCCCGTCGACGCTCGGCAGCGCAAAATCGGGGGCATAGCCGCCGACTTTGGCCATGACGGGCGGTGGCGGCGGTGGCGGCTTCAGCGCCGGCGCGACGACGACCGTCACCGCTGCAGGCACCCCGGCCGCAGCGGTGACGCCAGCTGCCGACGCGCCGGCTTTCGCGGCGCCTGCGTTCACGGCGCGAGCCTGGGCGGACACGACCTTCGCGGACGCGGGGGCGGACGTCGGTGACGCCCTCCTGCCGCAGGCCGTCAGACACAGCACCGTGGCGACCCACAGGACGATGACGGGCGCGATACGAGGGGCGTGGCTGGACAACATGGGACCTCCGAGCGGGGCGCAGACGTGGACGCGGCGGTCCGACCGTTGCGGTTCTGGCGTGACGGCGACGCGGGTGGCGGGAGATTCGGCGCAGGGCCGACCACCGTCGTGCGACAATTCTACGGTACTTTCGCCTGGATCGCAGCACGGTCGCCTCGTCGCGCGCCGCCCCCCTTGACGCGCCGACGTCCTGGCACTGCAATGTCGGCCTTCGCCCATGCCGGGCGCAAGGAGCTCGATGCCCAGCACGCCACCCAGCTCATCAACCGGCGCCGCGGGCTCATCGGGCTCACCAGGCGGTGGCGCGCTCGGCAAGGCGTTTCGGCTGCCCGCGGCGGCCGCCCGAGCGACCAACTCCCGGTTTGGCACGTTTGGCGGCGTCTTCACGCCGTCGCTGCTCACCATCCTCGGCGTCATCATGTACCTGCGCCTCGGCTGGGTTGTGGGGCAGGCCGGGATGTTTGGCGCGATCCTCATCATCTTGCTCGCGCACGCCATCAGCGTACCGACGAGCCTGTCGATCGCGTCGCTGGCCAGCAACCGCTCCATCGGCGGCGGCGGCGTCTACTACATCATCTCCCGAAGTCTCGGCCTGCCAATCGGCGGGGCGATCGGCGGCGCGCTGTTTCTGGCCACCGCGCTCGGCACGAGCATCTACATCATCGGCTTCTCAGAGACCGTAAACACGCTGTTATCGCAGCATTTTGACAGTTGGCACAACGACGTCAACCACATCCGCATCACCGGCACCATCGCCTGTGTGTTGCTGACGTTGCTCACCATCACCAGCGCAAACACGGCCATACGTGTGCAGTTCCTGATCATGGCGGCCATCGTCCTCTCCATAGGCTCGCTCGCCCTCGGTACGTCGCCCGCCCCGCCGACCGGCCCGCTGCAGCTCTGGCCGACGACCGCCAGCGTCAGCATGGAGATGGTCTTCGCCATCTTTTTCCCCGCCGTGACGGGCTTCACGGCGGGCGTCGCCATGAGCGGCGACCTCAAAGACCCCAATCGCTCCATCCCAATCGGCACCCTCGCCGCGGTGGGGACGGGGCTGGTGATCTACCTTGGGTTGGCGGTCCTGTTCGGCATGACGGTCGACGCGGCCACCCTGCGCGGCGACAACGACATCTGGTCGACCGTGGCCCTGCGCCCCGAGCTGGTGCTCCTTGGCGTCTGGGGCGCGACGCTCTCGTCTGCGATCGGCAGCTTGCTGGGCGCGCCGCGCATTTTGCAGGCTTTGGCGCTCGACGGCATCGG
>CALENB010000335.1 GCA_937910235.1 uncultured Myxococcales bacterium
CGTCGCCACCAACCCGGGCATCCTCTGGGATTGGATCGTCACGTACCGCGGCGCCGACCTCGGCGAGACTGAAGTGGAGTGGGCCAAGGCGCCGCAGGGCGGGCTCACGTTCAGCACCGCGGTGAAGGAAGGCGTCGCGACGCTGGCCGGCGTCATCGCCACACCGGAGCCTGGTTCGTACTGCCTCGACACCGAGACCAAGACCTACCAGCGCTGGAGCGGCGCCACCGACAACAAGAAGTGCGACAAGATCGAGACCTGCACGCCGTCAGACACCGCAGAACAAGGCTGCGCGGACATCACCGTGCCCTTCGGGACCGGCCGCTACATGTGGACCGAATACGACAGCGACACGGGCTACTACTTTTACGAGCGACTCCGCCACGCCGGCGCGTTCTACGACAAGCTCGCCGCGATGGAGGTGCTGACCGATCCCTCGACGTATTTTGTAGGTGTCGACAGCGCGCAGCCCATCAACAACTACAGCCTGAGCATGACGTTGTATTTCCGCAGCGAGCTGACGCGCCTCTTTGGCGGCTATGTCGCCGGAAACGCCGCGATGGTGGGCTGGAAGGTGTCCAAGACGCGCGAGTTGTTGCAGCCCGATCCCTTCCGCGACCACAACGTGACCGACGTGCTCGCGCCCATCGAGGTGCCGGCGATCTACTTGCTGCAGCCCTACGCCGCGTATTTCGGCCTGGCGTGGCTGAACGCGAACTGGGACCAGACCTTCCACGACAGCGTCAAGGTGTGGGTCGACGGCAGCGGCGAGTCGATGAACTTGCCGGACGGCGCGACTGTCGCGGTGCTGAATCATCCGTTGAACCACCATGTCTACAAGGCCGTGAAACATAGCGATCCGACGATATTCAGCGGTGGGTATGAGCTCGTGAAGTTCGCAGCGGAGAAAGCCAAGGCCTACGAAGCCACGCCCAACGACGACTACGCCCGGTACGAGCTGGAGAGCGCGACGCAGGCCATCGAGCTGCTGCGCGGGTTGATCGACGTCTTTGGCTACGCTTGGTTCTGATGACGACACCCCCAGACGAGATACCAATCATTCGGGTGATCGCGTGCGTGTTGGAGCGCGGCGATCGGCTGCTCGTGGGGTTGCGGCCCGACGACAAGCGCCACGGCGGGCTGTGGGAGTTTCCGGGCGGCAAGCTGGAGGCAGGTGAGACCGACCTGGAGGCGGCCGCGCGGGAGCTGGAAGAGGAGCTGAACGTCGGGGTTTACGCCGTCGATTCGGTGCTGGCTGAGCTGCATGACGAGGGGAGTCCGTATTGGATCACGTTTCGGCGGGTGCGTGCGACGGGAGACCCCGAGGCCGTCGAGCACACCGCGCTCTGCTGGGCGACGCTGCGCGAGCTGACGACGATGCCCCTGGCGCCGTCGGACGCGAAGTTTGTGCGGATGTTGCTGGGGTCGGGGGGGCGGGGGGTCGGATGACTACACTTGACTTCTAAACCCAGCCAAAACGCCGTAGACTCCGTTTATGAGACTTCCTCGACTCGACTGGCCCGGCGCAAGGCACCACGTGATGAATCGCGGTGGCCGCCGCGGTGACATCTTTCCGCACGACGAATCGCGCGACGTCTTCCTCCACCTGCTGAGCAATCTGCCGCAGCGATTTGACGTGCGCGTGCACAGCTACGCGCTGATGCCGAACCATTATCATCTGATGCTCGAATCGGTGACGGGCAAGCTGCCGCGGGCGATGCAGCGGCTGGCCTCTGAGTACACGCTGCAAGTCAATGAGATGATGGGATGGGATGGCGCGCTCTTTCGTGGGCGATATCGCAACCGAGTCGTGGACAGCGACGCCTACTGGCGTCATCTGCTGATCTACCTGCACTTGAACCCGACCCGTGCCGAGCTCGATGGCCTTGATGACCCGCAATGGACCAGCCACAGCGCCTATCTCGGTACCGCTGCATGCCCCGACTGGCTGACGATGTCGGAGCTTCAAGAGGCCTTTGGAACGCCGGCGGCTTACAAAGAAGCCATACGCGAGGCCATGGGCGACGCTCCCCCTGTACCGCCGGATTTTGACCCAACCAAGCTGTGGACGGCCGCCCCGACGGGCGTGGTCGCTGGCCCGCCTTCTCTGGAGCCGTATCTTGAGGTCTCGGCGGCGTTGGCAGAGGTGTGCAGGGTGACCGGGCTGAATCTGGATTCGGTCTTGGCGCCAAGTCGCGGTCGTCACATCAACCGAGCCAACTGGCTGGCGGCGTGGTGGATGAGCCGCCGCTGTGCGATCTCGCACGGGCGAATTGTTGACGCCTTCGCCACCAGTCATGCGTCGGTTAGCCGAATCGTACGACGGGTAGATGAGCGGCGCTTCAGTGATCCTGTGTTGGCAGAGTGGATCGCACAACTGGAGCGAAACGAAGGTCAAACGGCGTAATATCAGGATATTCAGGGTCGATATCGGCAAGTTCTCTAAAGCCGTGGAGGCGCGGGAACGCGATTTTAGGTGTTAAGTGTAGTCATCTGACCCCGCTTGTTTTTTGCGAGCTCGGCCAGCCAAGTCGCAAGGGCGGCTTGCAGGGTCGGCACGTCGTCGTCGAGCCAGTCGTAGAGCAGCTCACAGACGTCCGCCGCCGACTGAAAGCGGTCTTCGGGGCGCTTCTGCAAGCAGCGGTGCACAAAGGCGTCGAGATCTGAGTCGACCTCATCATCAAACGTCGACGGCGCCTCGGGCACCTCGTTCGCGATGCGCGAAAGGACCGAAAAATCGGGCAAATCGGGGTAGAGCCGGCGGCCGGCGAGCAGCTCCCAGATGACGACGCCGAGCGCGTAGATGTCGACGCGGTGGTCGATCTTGGTGCCGGCGGCTTGCTCTGGCGCCATGTACGCCAACGTACCCCGCACCTGACCGATGCTCGTCAGCTTCTTGCGGCCGCGACCACGGGCGATGCCAAAATCGGTGATCTTGACGATGCCGTCGAGCCCAACCAGCAGGTTTGCTGGGGTCAGATCGCGGTGGATGATGGCCATGTGTTGACCGTCGGCGGGATTATGGCGCGAGTGGGCGTGGCTGATGCCATGCGCCGCGGACGCGGCGATGTAGACCCGCAACTGCAGCGGCAGCGCCACCTGCACTTGGGCGGCGTAGGCCAGGAGCTTGCCGAGGTTCGTACCACGAATGTGGGGCTGTACGAGGTACCAATCGCCGTTGTCCGTCACCAGCGCGGCGGAGCTGGTCACCACGTGGCGGTGATCGAGCCGCGACGCGAGACGGCCCTCCCCCTCCAGCATGGCGATGGCGTCTTTGCGACGTGCCATGGCTGGCAACAGGCGCTTGATAACGACGTGACCGACACCCTCGGCGTAGCGCGGCTGAGCGAGCCAGAGCTCGGACCAAGCGCCACGCGCGAGCCGCTTCACCAGAAGGAAATCGCCAAACAGCTCTGCCATGGGGGCGAGTGTAGCGTCGTTTGCGCGCAAGCCCAACCACCTTCTCAAGAGTCGAGCGAGCGAAGTTGGCTGCACGACGAGAGGATGAACGACGACGTGCGTCGGATGCAGCGATGCAACCGACGCGACGCTATGACCGGCGGGTGGGTCTGGTAGTCTCCGCACCCTGCTCGGGAGCCCCCACCGTGAAACACACCTCGCCGTCCACTGCCCCTGCTGCGACCCGCCGCGTCTGCAACGCCGAGAAGTCGGCCTTTGGGGGCCGCGCGTGGTGGTTTGGAGGCTGCTGGGCGTTGGTGGTGATGGCTGCGTGGATGGCTGGGTTGATGACGACGACTGGCTGCAGCGAGCCGGCGACGACGAGCCAAGATGCGCTCGTAGATGGCGCGGCCGGCAGCGGGGACACGACGCTCCAGGACAGCGGGGACGACGCCGGCACGACGCCCGTGTTGATTGTGGACGGCATCGCGTCGGTGACCCCAGCCCAAGGGCCGTCTTCGGGCGGCGTCGAGGTCGTGATCAAGGGCCGCGGCTTCACGCTGACCGACAGCGTCTGGTTCGGCGAGAGCAAGGCCGTCGATGTGCAGGTGATCGACGACGAGACCCTCCGGGTGACGACGCCACCGCGGCCGCCGGCGATCACCGATGTGATTGTGCTGCGCTACGATCCGGACACCAAGAAAGGCGATGACCTCACCTCCGTCGCGGCGTTCCGTACGTTCGCGACGGTGCGGGTTGACAGCGTCAGCCCCGCTTCTGGGCCGAGTTTTGGCGGCGCGGTGACGACGATCAGCGGCGCGGGCTTCCGGCCGGGGACCCATTTTGTCTTCGACCGCCGCCTCGCGGTGGATCCGGTGATCCTCGACGAGTTCACCGCCACGATGCTGACGCCGCCAGGCGTGGTCGGGCTGGTCGAGGTTAGCGCGAGCAACGGCGACGGCGCCGCGACCCTGCAGGACGGCTACACGTACGTAGAGAAGGTCGAGCCGCAGGTGTCGGGCGTGACGGTCCTACCGGTGAAGCCGGACATTCTCGACGCAGCGGGCGGCACCCCCATCGAGGTGCGGTGGAGCAGCGCCGTCGCCCTGAAGCTGATTGGCGTGCGTGTGGGTGGACTCATGGCCGGCAAGCTGGCAGTGAAGAGCACCAGCGCGTCAGCGGTCGCGCCTAAGGGTAGCCCTGGGCCGGCGGACGTGACCCTGGTGTTCGAGTCCGGCGTCGCGACGCTGACAGACGCCGTGCACTACAACGTCAGCAAACCCTTCGTGGCCGCTCTGCTGCCGGGCCGGGGCGCGCAGGCTGGCGGTACGGTGGTCGACGTGGTGGGCGGCGGGCTCCATCGCCTCACGACGCTGCATTTCGCCGACAAACTCGGGGTGATGGGCGCCGTGCCGCATCCGGGCCTCGCGCGTGTGGTGTCGCCCCGCGGCGATCCTGGCACCGTCGACGTGACCGCGCACTTCTCCGGCGCACCCAAGCAGATCCTCTACAACGCGTGGGCTTGGTTCGATCCGCAACAAGCGGGCTGGGGCACCTGGGGCGGATCGATCCGCGGCGCGCTGAACGTGACGGTGCGGCGCTCCGACTGGCCAGGCGGCATCGTGCAGGGCGCGCTGGTGGTCATCGGCGAGGCGCCCGTGCCAGCGCTCTCCGGCATGACCGATGACCGTGGCCAAGTCACGCTCTCGGCCCACGATCTTCGTGGTCCCGTCAACGTGCACGCGAGCGCGCCCGGCTTCGGCGCGGGATCGGTGATCGCCTTTGACGCGCAGCATGTGACCATCCTCATCCGCAAACATCCGACGCCGCCGACCAGCGCGGGGACGCCGACGACGATCCCGAAAGAGATCTTCACGTCCGGCACCGTCAGCGGCCGCGTGCGGTATGTCGACAAGCTGCTGAAGCTGCCGATGGGTTCGTGCGACGCGGGCCCCAGCAACGGCCAATGCGCGCCCTGCACCGACACGTGTGGCAGCAAACTGGCCTGCAGCGGGCTGCTCGACGCGGTCGGCGGCCTCAGCCTGGCGGCGAGCGCGACCACCACCAACCAGCGCTATTGCCTCCGCAGCTGCCTCGGCAGCACAGACTGCGATCCGGGCTGGGAGTGCCGCGCGGTGGGCACGCAGGGGCAATCGACCTGGAACACCCGCTGCGTGCCACAGATCGGCAAACCCGAGACACGCTGCGAGACGACGACGTTCAGCCAGTTCAGCCTCTCGCCAGACCCAGGTCCGTACGCGACAGCGGCGGCAGACGGCTCGTTTAGCCTGAACACGCGCCTCGGCGAGATGGCGGTGATGTGCAAATCGGGCTACGTGAAGGCGGGCAGCGATACGTTTGTGCCGCTGATCATGGGCGTCGCGCGCGGCGTGAAGGTGCCCGACGACAAGACAACGGTGAAGACCGAGGTGTGGCTGGATACGCCCCTGACCCGCGTCGCACATTTCGCCCTGGAGCCCTTGCCGATGGGGCCTGAGACGGCCGCGCACCGTAGATTTGTGCGGGCGTGGCTCGACCTGGGTGGCGAAGGATTCCTCGAGCTCGGCAGCGCGCACACGTTTGAGCGGACCGATCGCCTCGACGTGGCGCAGATGCCGTCGGTGCTCAAAGGCGGACTGGCCGGGCTGCATTGGACCGTGTACGCAGGCATGGAGTTCGATGACGACGACGAAGGCGCGCCGAGCAGCCTGGCGATGAACCGCGACGTGCGGATCGAATCCGGCGACCACGCGGCGTGGTGGCTCGCGGGCACCAGCGGACCGAGTGAGGCGGAGGCGTGGGCGCCGCCAGTCATCGCGACGGCCTCCGGGCAGGCTGGCCTGTTTGCCGTCGGCGAGGCGGGCTTGGTGCTGCGTTGGGGCGGGACGGCGTTCACGGCGCAGCAGAGCCCGACCAACCGAGACTTGCACGCGGTGTGGCTCGACGCGACTTCATCCGATGGCTGGATTGGAGGCGACGACGGGGTCCTGCTCCGCCGCGACGCGATCCTCGGTTGGCAGGTGGCCGGCAGCCCCACGAGCGCCCGCATTCTAGCCCTCAGCGGCGGCGTGAAGGGGCCGTGGATGCTCGACGCCAGCGGCAAGGTCCTGCATTTCGACGGCAAGAGCTGGTCCGCCGTCCCCGGCCCTGCTGGCGCCAAAGGGCTGCGTACCCTCGCGGCCCAGACGATTCAGGCGAGCCCGCCGGCCACCGCGCTGATCCACGATGAACTCTGGCTCGCAGGCGAAGACGGTGTGCTCTTCCACGGCGTACCGCTGGGCGCGGGCGCTTGGTCGTGGACGCAGGCGGCCGGCGCCACCACGGGCACGACTTGGCTGGCGGTGCTGCCCGAGGGCAAGGCCGTGTGGCTGGCGGGAGAGGCCGGCGCCCTGGCGCTCGCCCAGAATGGCGTGATCACCCCGATCGTCAGCGGCACGACGCAGCCGCTGCGGGCGCTCGCGGCCACAAAGGCTGGCGGCGCGTTTGTGGTTGGCGGCGCCGGCACGTGGCTCGAAGTCACCCAGGGCGGACCGGTGGTGAACCGCTCAATCAAGGGTCTTGAGGTCGATTTGCGTGGCATCTCCGAGGTGCAAGGCACGTGGGTCGCCGCTGGAGAGCCGACGATCCGGCTCAAACCCTACCTCGCGCTACCCAACATCACGGAACCCACGGAGGACGCCAAGGTCGGCGACAAGATCGTCTGGACGGTGAAGCCTGGTCCCAGCGCTGAGATGCATCAGGTTCAAATCACAACGTTTTGGCTGCAGTCGTACTGGCAGATTTACGCGCCCGGCGGCGTCACCGAGATCCCACTCGCCAACTTCTCGCAGCTCGGCGGCTGGAACCCCCTGCCCGACGGACCGCTGCGCGTGCGAGTCTGGCGGCTGTTTGGGCCTAAGCTGGAAGTCGACCACTTCAATCACAACGAGATGTCGGCGTGGTATTGGCAGGCTTGGTCGTACAACTGGCAGCTGGCCCACAAGTAGAGCAGCTGCGGACCACGAGCCACGCCGTTCGCACAGAAGCCACAGAGGGGACCCAACATGCTGTTACGAGGCGCGACCCTAGTGACCCGCTGGAGCGCTCCCGCTCCGCTTCACACCGCCGACGTGCGCATCACCGACGGTGTCATCGCGGAGATCGGGGCGACGCTGGACCCCGAAGTCGACGAGACCGTGGTCGGGCTCAATGGCGGCCTGCTGGCGCCTGGGTTTGTGTGCGGCCACACCCACCTCTACTCGGCCTTGGCCCGCGGGATGCCCGCAGCGGATCCGACGCCGCCAGACGGGTTTCTGGAGATCTTGGAGAAGGTCTGGTGGAAGCTCGATCGTGCGCTGGACCCCCGGAGTGTTCGGGCCTCCGCGCGGATCGGGGCGCTGGATGCGCTGCGCTGCGGCACAGTCGGGCTCATCGACCACCACGCGTCCCCCAACTTCGTCGCCGGCTCACTCGACACGGTGGCCAAGGCCCTACGCGAGGTCGGGTGCCGTGGGCTGCTCTGCTACGAGACGTCAGATCGGGACGGCCCCGCCATTCGGGAGGCCGGCATCGCCGAGAACGTACGATTCGTGCAGCAGTGCGTCGCCGGCCACAACCAGGATGGATGGACCGCCGGGATGATGGGCGCGCACGCCTCGTTCACGCTCGATGACGCGACCCTCGACGGTCTCGCGACGATGTGCCAAGCGCTCGACGTTGGGCTGCATGTGCACATCGCTGAAGGACCCGACGACCGCCGCGAGACGCTGGCCCGCTATGGATCCGGGCTGCTCAGTCGATTCGAGGCGCGCGGGCTGCTGCGTCCGGGCACGATCTTGGCCCATGGCGTCGAGCTGACGGACGACGAGATCGAACGCGCGGCGGCTGCGGGCTGCCACTTCGCCCATAATCCGTCGAGCAACCTCAACAATCGCGTTGGATTCTCGCCCCTGTGGCAGCGCGCCGACGCCGTGATGCTCGGCACCGATGGCATTGGCGCCGACATGTACACCGAAGCCAAAATGGCCTGGTTTCGCGGCACGGAGGCGACTGGCGCGTTGAGTCCTGGGCGGGTCGTCGCGCTGCTCGACGCGTCAGCGGACCGACTCTATGGCGCGCTTGGGGTTCGGGGCGGCGAGATCGCGCCAGGGTGTGTCGCAGATCTGCAGTGGTTGAGCTACGACAGCCCGACGCCGCTCACGGCGGACACGTTGGCCGGGCACCTGCTCTTCGGCATGGGCGCCCAGTTCGTGCGCCACGTGTGGGTAGGCGGCCGCTGGGTGCTGCGCGACGGCGCCTTCGCCGAGATCGATGAAGCCAGCGAGCGCGCCAACGGCCGGAGCGAGGCCGTGGCGCTCTGGGGTCGCCGCTAGTGACGTCCGCTAGCGCCACCCGTTCAAGGCTGCCGCATCCAAATACGCAGCGTCACGGGCTGACCCTCGGCGCGCAGGTGCCCGGCGAAGTTCGGATCCCAGTGGCGCATGGGCAGCGTCCGCTCGGCGATCCGCCGCCACTTCGCCGCGCCGAGGAGCCGGGCACACAGCGGATCGCGGCCAGGCCCCGTTCGTGACCGATGGCATGCGACGCCCTCAAGGAACAGGACGCAGTCAGACCGCAGCGCCGCGTCAATGTCGGGGTTCCAGGTGGCTGGGTGTTCGATGAACCGATGTGCATCGCCGCTGGAATATTCGGCCGTGTTTTCGGCGGCGTCCTCAGCTGCGTCCCGCTGCGGCACGACAGATGGGGGAGGCCTTTTTGCTCCCGGACGGCGCGGTGACGAGCCGCGCTCCGGCGCGCTGCCGACCCCATTTGACATCGCTGTCTCCACCTCTTGCGAGAGCGCGATGGAGCGCCACCGCGGCCCACGCCCGCCTATGTGCTGCGCCAGTCGGGGCGCGCGTGGCGTCACCTCGCCCAGGCTGCGCGGCCGCAGGCGCTCGATGACGACACAGCGATCCGACGCCAGCGCGCGAACCTGCGCATAGAACAGGTGCTCCTGCTGAACGTACGCGGTGGTGTCCTCGATGGCGGGACGGTGCAGCAGCGGCGCCACGATCAGCGTGAGTCCAAAGACCACCGCGGCGACGCGACCACCCGGACGCGCCGTCCACAGGAGCTCCGCGAGACGCCTAGCGGCCGGCGCAGCGAGCAACACCATCGGCGCCAGCGCGTGGAGCTGATAGCGCGCGTTCATGCCGGGATTCTCGGGTACGACGACGCCGTGGGCGAGGATGAAGCCGAAGAGCCAGGCGAGCAGAAACGCGGCGCGGCGACGGTCTGCGCGCCAAGTCAGCCAGGCGCCCCACGCGATCAGGGGGGTCCACAGCGGCGGCGTGAGGGCCCACGCCGTCATCGGGTTGTGGGTCGGGCGAAAGAGCAGCCGGATGCCGTCCGTCAGCGTGCTCAGGGAGAGCCCCTGAGAGACCGACTGGGTCTGCACGGTGAGCATCGAGTAGAGGCGCGCCAGACCCGGTGCCAGGATGCAGGCGGCGATGACGAGGAGCCGGCCGCGCGCGTCCTTCTTGCCCTCGGAGGCCATCCACGCCGACACGAGCAGCAGCGGCACAAACAGGATGTTCAGCGGTCGCGCGGCAAGCGTCAGCCAGGTCAGCAGCAACAACGCGACGATGGCCGCGGCTTGGCTGAACCAGCGGCGCGCGCTGGCGACGGCGTACACAGCCGCGAAGGCTGAAGAAGAGAGCCAGAGCGAGGGGATGAAGTAGGCGTCCGTGGCGGCGAAGCGGATGTGATGGGGCGACATCGCCAGCAATCCGGCCGCGATGACGGCGGTGCGAGGATCTTTGAGCAGCGCCGCGCCGTGCGCGAACAGCGCGATGGGGGTCAGGCAGGCGAGGACGAGGTGGACGATGTGAACGACGTCGTCAAACCACAGCGGACCGGGGGCGTATTCGGCGAGCAGGCCCAGCACGGGACCTCGGCTGAGGAGCAAGGGCAGCGGGCTCTCCCGACTCCAGGACCAGGCTGTGGCGGCGATCATGGGCGAGAGCCACACCCGCCAGGCCGCGCCGAGGACGACAAAGCCGACAAAACCCCACCGTGTCAGGCGTGACGCGCTGCGCAGCTGGTGCCGGGCGAGCAGCAGCAGCCACACGATGATCGCGAGCAGCCAGAGACTCGGCGCGGAGAACCAGATCGCGAGCGCGTGGGTTTGGGTCGGGCTGGGTGGCATCGGGATAGGCCATGTTGGCGTAGTGGGCGGGGTCGGCGTAGAGATTGGGGTCCGGATAACAGACACGGGGCCCGCCAGCGGGCCGCTGCACCGTATCACTGCGACAGTAGGCTGTGCAGCCGCGACGCTGCCCACAATGCCGCAAGTTCAGTCCTTCCGGGTCAAGATGAAACGCACCCAAGCCTGCAGGCCACGCTGCTGTTTGAGACCGCGCGCGAACTCCGCCATTTCGCCAAAGACCGCATCGAACAGCGAGCTGGCTTGGTGCGCCGACGGCAGGCCGTAGGCGTCGGGACGATACGACGAGGTGGTGGGCGTCCACGTGCCAAAAATGCGGTCGAAGACGAGGAAAAAGCCGCCGTAGTTGCGATCGGCCTCGCTGCGAAGGGTCGAGTGATGGCTGCGATGCGCGGCCGGTGTGTAGATCACAGCGTCGAGCGGTCCCAGCGTCCAGTTGATCTCGGTGTGCACGGCGAACTGGTACAGCGCAACGAAGAGGTAGAATCCACCGGCGATCCAGGGCGGCACACCGAGCAGCACCAGCGGGATGCCGTACGCGAAGACGCCGACCGGCTGCTCGCCCCAAGATGTGCGCAGGCTGTCGAGCAGGGAGAGCTGCACGATGCTGTGGTGCGGCGCGTGCAGGGACCAGCCGACGCCAGTGACGTGCAGGCCGCGATGGATCCAGTAGTACACAAAGTCGGTGATGAGCCACGCCATCGCCCAATGCCACACGCTGTCCATCGCGAGCGTTTGGAGCCGATAGGGCCACACCCACCCCAAAACTGGGACCAGCAGCGCGCTCACGGCGATCTGCGCGATACCGACGACGGCGAACGCGGTCAGGCTGCGCTTGGCCTCATCGACGTCGTAGCGGCGCTTCGTGCGCCGATACCAGATGAACTCCAACAACAGCCAGCCGAACAGCCACAGGCCGATGCCGGCGATGACCGCGGGGGCGCTGAGCAGCCACGTCACGAAGTTGTCGAACGGCGGTCCGGCCACGAGTCCTCCCACAGCTGCCGACACGCTACAGGGCCTGCGCGCCACGGTCGATGCGAGATGTGGCGCAACGATCCGAGATGAGGGTCTGTCCCGCAGCGTGACCGAAGCGTGACCGACGGTGACGCAGTAATGACGCAGCGTGACCGTGCCATGACGGCGGGGCTGGCAGGGAGCTTCTAACATGCTCTCAAGAACTCGGGAGACGATCATGGATACGCAACCACGCCAGAACACCCGCCCCGCGCACCAACAGGCGATCGCTCAGCCCAGGCTGCGTGTGGTGGGTCAACTCACGCTGCTGCGCGACCCGGTGGACGCGCTCACGCTGCTGATGTCGGTGGTGACGGACAACACCCGCTACCTAGTGCTCGACTTGGACCGCACCATCCACCGCGGCTGGAATCTCGGCGAGCTGCTCGGGTGGGACGTCATCGCGTGGCATCACTTCGGCGACGCGCTGCTCGATATGGATCAGCCGACGCGAGCGCCCGGTCGATTTCACCTCGACGCCACGAAACCGCGTCAGCTCGCCCAGTACCTCGCGGCGGGTGTGCGGCGGTGGGCGAACCCCGGATCGCGCTATTTTCTCGGGGTGAAAGCTGGGACCAAGCTGCCGTGGACGCGTCGGCTCACACATCATCGCTACGGGCCCGACCCGGTCGCGGCGGTGCAGACCCTGCCCCGCGTGGTGGCGATGCATCATCTGTCCGAGGTGCCGCTGAAGACCTTGCACGCGCTGGCAAACCGCATCTGGGATCGCCACGCGGCGGATCAGGTGTTTCTGCGTTCGGATTTCGACGCCCTCCGCCGCCGGTTCCCCAACCTCAAGATCATCCTCAGCAGCGCCTCTCCGCAGCCGATGGTCGACGTCGCCAAAGCGCGCCTGGGTGTCGATGACGCCTTGTTTTCAAGCATCGAGCTGCACGACGGCTATCTGAGCGCACCGTACCGGGTCGATCTGCGCTACGGCATGCGCGGGCTGCCGCGGCGCATCGCGGGACCGGCGCGCATCGCGCACAACGCGGGGCGACTGAAGATTCCGCGGTTGAAGGCGCGCTACCCGGACATCGCCGATGGCAGCGCGGAGTGTGTTGGCATCACCGACACGGGCTATGGCGAGGACCACGACTGGGCCAACCACTTCACGCGGGTGGTGGACGTCAACAGCGATCACCCGTTCGCGCCGATCGTCCCGCGCGACAGCCCACTGCGGGCCATCTGGTCGGCGCGCCTGCTGACGGCCCAGGAACGCGGCCTCATCGCGGCGCGGCGCAGCGGGGCGACCGGCGGGCCCGCCACAGACATCGTCAGCGGCGCGATCTCTCTGGACCCAGCGATGCAACGGTCTCGCTTGCAGGCCCGACTTGCAGAGCTGGAGACGCTGGCGACCGCGTGCATCGAGGCGCGGGACGCAATCGCCGAGCCGTCGCGGCAACTCGCGTTGGAGCTGGCCCAGGTCCGCCGCCAGTGTGAGGACGCGGCGGAGCGCTTCAACGCGGCCACGGGCGCAGAGGACCTGCGTACGCGCCAGCGGGTCTACGACGAGTTGATGACGCTGTCTGGCCAGGAACAAGGCCTGGTAGACCAGTTGGCGGTGCTCCGGCGGCCCCTCTCGGCGTTGGTCTGCCGCTTCAATGACGCCAAGGCGCTGAGTCGCCGCCTCTTGGCGACACCCTGGCCGCAAGAGGTGCGTCGGTCGTTCGCGCTGAGCTTGCCGTCGTATGGGTTGCCGGGGTTGCGGGCGCCGGCGTGATCTATCGCGTCACGGCTGCCGGTAAGGCGAGTGCGCGGGCAACCTCAAGGCCGTGCCATAGGCCAGCACCTCGACACCCGCGATCCCTTTGCCACCCTGCCGAGCGCTTGCGAGCCGCGACGTCTCCATTCGGATACAGACCACACCGTGAAAACCCCGGCGCAGCGCCTCCTCCTTCATCCGCAGCACGGCCTCGCGCCGGCCACGGTCCAAGAGGCTCTCGTACGCCGCGACGTTGCCGCCGACCAGATTGCGCAGAGAGGCCACCACGCGCTTGTAGTAGTCGATCGAGACGACGACCGAGCCCGTGACCAAGGCGCTGTCCGTCGCGAGCTCCGCGCCCGGTACGCGGGCCATGGGAACGGCCAACATGCTGGCTGTGCGACGCTCCCGCTCACTGATCGAGGCGAAATGACGCCGCTCGAGCACCCGACCCGCGACGAAACCGACGATCAGCAGGGTCAGAAAGACGATAAGTTGAATGAGCCCACCCATGTTGCGCCCCCCTATTCGACCCGGACGGCGGTCCCGTAAGCAAACAGCTCCGCCGCACCTTGCGCCACCGACGACGTCGCAAACCGGACGTTGACGATGCCGTTGGCGCCCATGAACTCGGCCTCGGCCGTCATCCGATCCACCGCCTCCTGCCGACTCTCGCTGAGCAGCTCCGTGTAACCCTTGAGTTCGCCGCCGACCAAGTTCTTGAAGCTCGCCGCGATGTCGCGACCGATGTGCTTAGCGCGCACCGTGTTGCCAGACACGAGGCCATAGCAGACCACGATGTTCTTGCCCGGAATCGTCTCGGTGTTGGTCAGGTACATGGGTGCTCCCTGGATGTGCGGTGATTCCGAGGGTTTGAACGCAGCACACGCTCAGAACAGCACGGACCAGCCTACGCCAACCGTGCCGATCGTCTCGTTGTGGTCAAACCCGAGGTAGGTGTGACGCGCATCGAGCTCGCCAAAGACGGTCAAGAAGTTACGGTGGCTGACTCGGACGCGCAACTCGGTCCACAGCTGCGGAACCACGCCGGCGCGGGCCGAGCGCAGATCATACAAGAGGCCGAGATTGGTGCCCATCGCCAGATCCAACCAACGTCGCCGATAGAGCATGCCCGTGCGCAGCCCCACCCGAATCCACGGCGCGGCATCGACACGCGCGCTAACCACACCGCCGATGTAGAGGTGCCGCGCGCTCACCTTGCCGAAGGCCAGGCCCAAGTTCGCGAAGGTGCCATCCGCCGAGAAACCAACCCCTGGGCGGACCCCGAGCAGCCAGCCGGGGTCGTTATCGAAGAACGTGGTGCCATCGACCGTGACCCGCATGGGCGCATCCGGCAGCAGCGGCGATCCGCCGAGCTGCGCGGTGGCGGGCGCGCTCCAGGCGCCAAGCAGCGCGACGAGGGCGAGCAGGATACGTTGGTGCGGTGCGCTAAAGCGATGGCGGCCCGGTCGGCTCACGGTCGATCCTGGGTGCCCGGGTTGTGGCCGTGCGGCAGACCACCGGTGCACGTGCAGCGCTCGCAGCCGTTCTTGTCGAGATCACAGACCCGCTGCGTCGTGCCGAGACAGGTCGGTCGATAGGGCGTGCATTGCGGCTTGCCGTCAAGCGTCGGGAGCGGCGTGCTGCCGCTGCACCCGGCGAGCCAAAGGCTGGTCAACACGAAGCCGGCCGCAAAGAAGCGCGCTGGCAAGGAACGGGCGAGCCAGGAACGAGCCGGCAATGAACGGCGGAGCCGAGCGCTGCGCATGGCAACTCCTGAGCGAGCGCCGTGCGATC
>CALENB010000336.1 GCA_937910235.1 uncultured Myxococcales bacterium
GCGCCGGCGTCATGCTCCAATTGTCCCTTCTCGAATTGCTTCTGCCCATAGGCGCTGCTCAAGGTCGACACCAGTCAAATAGTCGTCCGCAACTTGGGCAAGGTCCACGCGCAGCCTTGCTGGCAGGAGGTCGCCGAGATCTAGGTTAGGGACAACGATCCCCAGTAGCCGTACCGTGTTGTCAGCGAAATACGCAGCCGCGTTTAACAGCCATTTCCGATGCTTGAAACTCAGAGTTTGGCCATCAATTTGGCTTGTAACGATAGCGAGAACGGCCGCATCGCAACCATAGGCCCCCATGATCCCATCGGCCACAACACGCGGGGTTGTCAGCGAATCCAAGAGCTTCCGCTGGGCTTCTGGGACGGCATCGAAGTCCAACCCTGTCACGGATGGCCCGAGCTGGTTGAACACGGCGAACTGTACCTTCGTCGCCAGCGACACAGCTTGAGCGGATCGTATCGCTTCATTTCGCAGCGAGCGACCACCAAAGCGCCGCCACATGAGGTCCAAGTCCGCATCGAACTTCACTTCAACGCTGCGTCGCCCTTCGCTCTCCAACATCTCAAACATGAATCTGACGGCGTCGGCACGTATCCGGCAGACATCGTTTGAACCGCCGAGCTCAACAAGCATGCTTTGGGCGTCTCGGAAATCGATGCATTCGTCGAGTTCGATCCGGGCACGGCGCCCTAGATCGAGAAGGCCGGCCACCCACGTCGGGGCGTCCTCCGCGACGACAAACTGCGCGTCATGCTCGCGCGTTTTCGCTGGCCTAAGCCGAGCCAGGGAGGCGCGCTGAATGTTCAAGACTTCAAGGGCGGCCGCAGGCAGCCGGTTCAACGTGTCCAAGAACACGTCGACGATCGACGCACTGGGCATATGTGAAGCGATTGTTGTCATGGCTAGCATCTACGCTCAGTGGAGCGTCCACCACCACGATAAGCTTCTTCGCGGTCGGCCGCCATCACTTTGCGATTCGGACGCGCTTGGAGGTCTATAAAATGCGGGTGCGCGGCAGTGGAACAAGCGAGTCGCGCACCTACCAGCAAGCACTCCGACGAAAGCCGATCCGCACGTGACAGCAACATCGCCACCCGAAAAACTACTCTTCTGCCGGCAGAAGAGTAGTCTTTCGACACACGACCACCACCAAGCCAGAACTTCCGAACCAGGAGCACCCCATGAGCCAGGCCAACCTCGCCCACCTCACCCCCTTTGAAGACATCCTCGATCAACTCGAAGCCTTGGCCCGTGACCACCTACTCTTCTACCGCGTCCAGGTCGGCAGCTTGTTGCTGAGGCACTTCTGGGCCGACGACGCTGCTGCATTCTCAGACCACAGCCCCAACAAAGACGCCCGGTTTGAGCTGTTCTTCCAGAAGTGCGGCGAAGAACTCGCGCGATACGGCCTGTCCAAACGACAGGCGCGCAACAGCATCCGCGCCAGCATCGTCGTGCGCACGCTGCCGCCGTCGGTGGCCGAGAAGCTCTTTCTATCGCAGGTGCTGGAGCTCGTGCGGTTGCGGGATCCCACGCAACGCGCGGAGCTGGCTAGCGTCGCGATCGCCAGCGACTGGTCCATGCGGCAGCTGCGCGATGCGGTGACGGCGGTGCGGGCAGGCTTGCCGCTCGATGGCGAGCCCGACGTGCCGGGTGTGCAGGTGCTGGAGGTGGAAGACGCCGTGCCGAGGCTGACAGCTGGGCGGATGGTGACGCGGGTCGAGAAGCTGGCCGGGGCGGTGGAGGCTTGGGCTGAGGGTTGGGAGCAGGCTGATGCGTCCGTGTTGAAGGACGCGCAGCGCACGCGTTTGGAGGCGGCCGTCGCGACGCTGGAGGCGCAGGTGGCGGCCTTGCGGGCGGGATTGAAGAGATGAGCTGACGAGATGAGCTGACGAGATGAACTGACGAGCGGCGTTACCACGCCCGAACTTCCGGCCTTCGCCGCACCGCATCCGTCACGCCAGGGAGTAGCAGGTGCCAAGGGTGCTGCACCATCAACACCAGCTGACCAAATTCTCGACGCACAGCTCGGCAGTGCGGGTCTCGCTTGGGTCGCGTCGTTCGGCTTTCGATGTCCGCCGCGAGCAGCAGGGCAAGCCGGGCGCCGCCGTGGAAATGCGCGACTTGCCGGAGTGAAGCCGTGCTCGCTCTGTTCGCGGTGATCAGCGCTTAGGCTTGAGCTTGGTCGAATGCTCGGCAATGAAGTCAGACACTTGAGATCGGTTTGCCTTCGACAGGTCGAAGCCCAGTTCGACGCCCAGTTCTTCAACTATCTGTTCAGCCTTGTAGATCTGGCGCATCGTCGCCGGCTTTGGCGGCAATGTGCCAGCCTTCTTGCGTGCGTGGTACTCCGCAGACATCGTCTTCACGAGCTTCTTTGCGTCTTTGTCTAGCACGGGGAGCGGGTAATCCTCTGTCGTCACTCGCAGGGCTTCGAGCAGTCCAACGTATCGTTCGCGTGTTCGTGCTGCCACGAGGGCAGTGCCGCGCGCCCGCTTCTTCGCCACCGTCTCATCGCCACTCGGCGCGTAGCTGCGCGTCATCCGCAGTACGTCCAATGTCGCCGCTACACGTCGAGCCTCGCCATCGTCCATCTTCGCCCCGAGGATCCCGTCTCGGACCACCGCAACCAACGCCGTCTCCCATTTCATCCCGTTGCAGTCGATCGCGCCCAGGTCTTTGTCGCCCTGCATCAACCAGAAAAAACGCGGATTCGTGTCTCGTATCGAGGTGGCCGCCCATTCTGGCGGCGTGGAGTTCAACCACACCATCGTCTCGTCACTGAGATCCACCGGGGAGACACCACGCGATGCCATAGGGAAGTCGTTGCGTGCACGGTCAAAGGCCAGTTGGGTGATCACACACGGCGGGAGTTTGCTTTCGTCTCCCCATGTTTCGACGTTGAAATCACCTAGCCCCAGGTCCGGGTCTGCGAGAGCGACGTCTGCGTCGCCGAACACGCTGGCGAGCCCCTCGTGCAGTCTTTCTGCCGCTTCACTGGCCGCACTTGCGTCGCCAAAACAGACGAATACGAGGCTATTGATCTCCCGATGCGAAGTCTCGTCGATAGGCTCAACGTCGAGGAGCAGGTAGCCGGCTCGTTGGGCAATGATCTTTGCCTTTGTGGCGTCATACCCTTTCAGGCTCCATGCAGTATTCGAGTCGAGTTTCATCGCTCCCCCTAACAGGTCAACAACCTACAATATTGTCGCTTGGCGCGGCCCATCGCCCTGACGTGTGTCCCGACGACGCTAGCCCACGCCGAGCGACAAGCACAAGTGGCCGGCACGGCCCTCCAAGTTCGGCCCGCGATAGCATTGAGGTTGTGGCCACTCAGCCATCACGTCACAGACTGCGCATGAGTGACAACATGGATAACAACATCACGCGACGAGTCGCAACGCCAAAACTCTGACATTACGACGAAAAAACGACACGTCAAACGACGTTCTATCATCTTCAAAGCTATGGGTCATGGGTTCGAATCTCTTGTTGCGCGCCAATGATGTCAGCCGGTTATGGCGTAGGAACGGTGCCGAGCCGTTCTTGTGGTGGTCAGCCATGGTTAACGCCCCCTCGACATCAGTTAAAAAATCAACTCTCAACCGCCTACCGACATGCAGAATCGCGCTTTCGCCCCAGAGCGAGTCGATGACACCCTGCTGCTCTCGGTCCACCCATCCGGCCGGCATCAGGACGAGGAACTGCAGGGCAGGGGATCGCTCTTTCACAGGAGCAGCTAGACCGCTCGCCGCGTGCAGAACAAGCCGAGGTCCACCGGGGTCCTGATTGACGCGCCGCGTGGTCGTCCTACTTGCGGGCCACCAAATGTAGATTCTCATGTACATGAGAACTGTCATGCACATGAAAATTAGTCATTATTCACCCCTCGCCCATGACCCGTCCTGTGGGCTCCACAGACGCCGAAGAGGCGCCCGTAGCGCTTGCCGGCGAGGGTGCACTCAGGGTGGCGGTGGTCGGGGCGAATAGTGAACACCATGAAGTCGCGGAGGTCGTGTCTGGCGGCTGCCTGTAGCGTGGTGAGAATGCCATCAGGAGAGCCCAGCACGCGAACGTCGACGTCCGTGGTCGTGCGCGCCCGTTCGATCCGCAGCTCCACAGCTAGACCGCCCTTGAGCGTCACAGCGTCGCCCAGCCCGACAATGAGACGTGCGAGGAAGCGGTCGAACACCACCAGTTGGCGGCGGCGGGCGAAGTCGATGCCTGAGCGGGACGCCGCGCGGAGTCGCTGCTCAAGCGCCTGCTTGAAGGCGCGGCAGTCGCGTACTTACGCACTGTCATGGTTCCAGGCCCCCGAAAGGCTCCAGGGCGGACTCGACGGCGGCGAGCTCGTCACGCGCGACAAGTCCACGGTCGAGCGCATCGAGGGCCGCACCGCGAAGGAGATCGGGCGGTAGGTGTTCCGCCGCGCAGTCTTCGAGGGTGCGCAGCGGAGCCGTCGCAGGCACCGGACCAAACCACCGTCGTTCGCGCTCGATCACGTCGCCGTAGTGTAGGGCGACGCCGTCGGGCACACGCACCCGGCGCTTCTTCCACGGCGCAGGCAGCGTGAGGTGGACCTGCGATGGCAGTACGCCCGAGAGGTCGTGGAGCGCGAGCGCGGTCTGGTGCGAAAACACGCCGACGTGCCGTGACCACAGCCACACCGCGGCAAGGTCTTCATGCTCCGCGGCGGGAAAATGTACGATGCGGTAGATGCCCCGTTGCACTCTGACCATGCGGCCGGCGGCGAGATGGTGGGCGAGCAACTGCGGCGAATAACCAGCGCTGGCGGCCTGTTGGGTGGTGAAGAGCCCGTCCTGGGCCGCCGCGCTCTCGAACAGACGGTCCCAGTCAGGAGATTTGGAGGCTACCTCGCTCATACATGAACATTAAGTCACGCTTTAGTTTTGCGCAAGAGAGGCTCCCGGTCCGCCGCACACCAAACTTCAGCGTGACTTTAGTTCTCTGCGCCGTCTCTCTCTCCCAGAGGAGTTGTCTGCGCCCGCGAACCCCGCGCAACCTCTACCCCGCCGTGGCCAAAGACCAACAACCCATGGCAAGCTACACCCAACTCAGCAAGGGGCAGACCCGCATAACCCCTTGTTCCACAAGGACACCCAAACTGGCAAGGTAAGAAAAGACTTTTTCCGAAGCCAGGGGTCGTGGGTTCGAACCCCGCGCTGCGCGCCAAAGATGTCAAGTGGTTAGGACGTGAAAACGCCGCCGACCCGTTCTCGGCGTGGCCACTCGTGGCCAATGACCCCTCGACATCCAGCCAAATCTCGGCCGCAGCTCTTCCCAATGCGCTCGATTTACGGGGACCAATTTGAGGCAGCTGCGTTCAGCGACCTCGCTCGCGAGGCTTCGTACTACGTCGTCATCGCAGGATTCGAGGCATGCCGCATCGGGGGGTGGCTGCACACGCGCAGTCCCGGTCTTGAAGTGCATCTGGGCATCGAGCACGACATCGGCCGCTTCGCTGAGCGGCTCGACCTAACGCCGTGCGCTCCGGGCGACGCCAGCGTGACCATCGTTCAGGCAATGGCGGCGGGTGGAGGGACGAGGCGCCGTGAGTCGGTCCACGGGTCAACTCAGTCCATATGGAACTGCGCGTTGCAGCCACGCGGCCACGAACGCGTGTGGGTGGCCGACGCGCTCCAGGCTGCACTAGACTGCGTTCGACACGCGGGCAGAGGTCGCGAACAGGCCGGCAATATCATCAGAGATGTTCCCGGTTTTACAGAGTATTCACGATGATGAAGCATGATTTTGGCGAAGCACTAGAGGACTTTGGTTGATGACTGGACGCCGTTCGGGACTACCTGCCGACCATCGTGCTCGTGTGCAACCAACCTTCGACGCTATCCAAAATTGCCCCCCCCCCGGATAGGCCGGATTACCGCCGTTTCAGCGCGCGTCGATGGCAGCGCAGCGCCGCCTCGATCTGCGCCCTGAGCGTCCTGATGCTCCATTTTTCATCCGCATCATCCGTGCGGTACTCAAGCCGCTCAAGCAGGCCCAGCGCGCGCTTCTGCGCACGCGGATTCACCGGATCGAGCATCGTGTTGCCGGCCAACGCATCGGCGAACGCGATCTTGCCAACGCAGGACTTCGGATGAGCCTCGATCCAACCCTTGAAGATCTGCTCCGCCTCGGCCAGCTCGCCCGTCCGCGCACGCAGCACCCAGCGCTGCAGGAACCAAGCATCGCGGCACGACTCGACCTCATCTGTGAAGCGCTCGTGCCCGATCCTCAGCAGCTCCGCGGTGGACCGCAGCGATTCTCGGTCCTTGGACGGAGTGTAGAGCAGCGCGTCGTCGACACGAAGGCTGATCCACAGGGCCAGCACGCTTCGCTCACTCAGCCATGAGCGGGTGTCGGACAACGTGCGCACTTGGGCGGGCAGCAGGCGCAGCAGCCGCTGAAAGCGCTCGTTTTCTATCGGCAGCGGCTCGTATTCCATCTGCTCCAGCTCCAGCCAGAACAGGCCGTGCATCAGCTCCAAGCAGTCGCGCGCGGGCGCGAGGCGTAACCAGAGCCCTGGCGCATGCTCCTGCACGAAGGCGTGTGTGGCGGCTGGCAGCGCGGCGATCTCGGCGGCGTCGCCCACGCCAGCGTACAGCCAGCTGCGGGCCGAGATGTGGTCGACAAGGCTGGACTGCAACGCCTCTGTGTCAGATGGCAGGCCATAGGCAGACAGCAAGCGCACGACCGTGGCGTCGTCGAGGGCCAGCACATCCAGCTCGTCAGCGTCCGGCAGAATAGTCGACCAGATGGCGACGGAGGCCTGCCAATTTGGCGTCGTCAGCGGGACGTTCAGGGGCAGCGGATGCGTGCCAGCGATCCGGAGCGGCTGCTGGTCGTGCAGGGACCGACCCGTCGGGGCGATCCGCGCGCGACCCGAGCGCTGCGGCGTGTCGAAGCGGGCGGCGTGCACCGTGGACTTCCAGGCCTCGGCCGCGTCGATTAGCTCCGCGCTCGGCGGTTGCGTCGGTGTGTCGTTGAGACTCCGGGGCGCGGATGCTGGAAGGTGACAGGGTCGAGTGGGGTTCAGAGTCAGGGTCGGTTGCATGGTCATCTCCACGGCGCCCAGGAGCGGGCGCTACACAGGTACGACGACCGTCGACGACAAGATCGTCGGCTCGACCCTCACGAAAGTCGGAGATCGGACAAAAAAACCCGGTCGGCCACTTACCGGTCCGCGGCGCGAAGTGGTGTCATATTGTTTGATAGTATAAGAGAAAGTAGAGATGTCGCGACACGAAACCACAACACTCACGGGCGCGATCAAGCTGCGTTCCTTCGAGGGTCCGCGCCGTTTGGGGAGGGCAGTGTCGCCGCAGATAAAGCGGAGCCCGTAGTATTCCTGCCGATGTTTCTCGAGAAATAGGCTCAGGTAGCGCGGCCGGCGCGTCCGCAGCCTTCGGTGCCACAAGAGCGGCCCGACGAGCAGACGACCCAGCCGGCCGTTGCCGTCCAGGTACCGGTGCAAACACTCAAGCTGTTGCCAGGCGACCCTACTTGCCAACGTCAATGAGACACCAGCGGCGAAAAGTGTAGCGCCGGGAACGGTTGCACGACGCCTGACGCGTGCAGCGGTGGCGCATGCCAGGCGGGTCCGGCGAAGCGCTGCGATGACAGCGACGCTTGCACCACCGACAGCTGCGACGCCAACATGGGAAGCTGCGCCCACGCAGCGATCGCGGGCTGCGGCACGGCGCCGACGTGGAGTCAGGTGTACGCCCAGGTGATCGACGGCTCGTGCAACACCTGTCACGGCACGAAGGTCGGGGCCGGCGGGCTGCCCATTGGCAACACTGCGGACTCGGCCTACCCGGCGCTCGTCAATCAGAGCACCCCGGACAACAGCTGCAACGCGAGCCTCTACATCAAGCCTGGCGACGCGGTGGCCAGCCTCGTCTATCTGAAGGTCACGGGGGGGGGGGACCACGGCTGCGGCGGAAAGATGCCGCCATCGGGAGGGCCGTTGTCCTCGACGTTGAGCAACTTGGTGAAGGATTGGATCAACGCAGGGGCGAAGAAGTAGGGCGTTCAGCGGACATCGGCGAGGCGGAGTCACAGCCATCCGTGGTGCAGGGGAGACCATCGTCGCACGCCTTGTCTGCGTGGTGACGGCTGCGGCTGTGATGACGGTGGGTCAGGTGGATCGATTGGTCGCCGGTGATGGGATCTTTTTGTGGCGGCGGTGAAGGCCTGCTGGCGTATCGAACCCACAGAGGCCTCCATGACACGCACGCCAAGCACAACGACACGCCTCCGATCCGTGAGCCAACAGCTGCGCCGCCGCGACATGCTGCGACTCGCCGGTAGCGTCTTCCTGCTGCCTGCCTGCACGAACCAGCCAACAAGCGACACCTGCTCGCCGGCAGCCGGTTCAGCCACCGCCAAACCGACCGACGCGGGCGGCGCTGCAGTCGGCGACAACCCGCCGTGGCTGCACCAAACGCCTGACACTGCCACCTCTGAAGCCCTGCTGCCTTGGCTGTTCAAGACGCCCGAAGACAAGCTCGTCGTCGGCCTCGTGGCGCGCCGCGCGAAGGGTCTGGGCTACCGCGACCTCGTCGCAGCGATGCTGGCAGCCTCTGTCACGCCGAGCCCTCTCGAAGTCCACAAGCGAGCCGAGATCTTCTCCGCTCACCAGCTGAGCCAGACGCTCGCCGAGCCCGACGACCTAGCGCTGATGTACACGTTGCTGCGCATCAAGGCTGAGATCACGTGGTGGCTGGACCAGCCGCTCCCGCCGCTAGTCGCGCCGCCATCCCTGACTGACGCGGCCCTGCCGACGCTCCTCGAAGCGCATCAAATCAAACACTGCGCCGCTGCTTTTGAAGAGGCCGCCCTCGCGGGGCCATGGGCCCACACGCTCGCAGCACGCGTGTTCACGTATGGCTATGAGCCCCACTTTCCGGTGTGGGATGCGGCCTCGATCATCGTTTCGTCCATGACGGTAGACCAGGCAGTCTCGCGAAC
>CALENB010000337.1 GCA_937910235.1 uncultured Myxococcales bacterium
CCGCCCACGCTGCGAACCTCGGGTTGATCCAGATGTTGTTGGCGTCAACGTGACGGCCGACAGTCGTCATGTTGTCGTAGGTCATCTTCGCGGGTCGACAGCCGAGCTCGCTAAACGCCTCGTCGTGCAGCCGCACCAGCGTCTCAAGCTGCTCATCCATGGCGAACCGCAGAAATATCAAGCTTGAGAACGGCAACACCAGCGAAAAGGCCTTGACGATGGCAGCTTTGCCGTCAAGGAACACACGATACGGCGACCAATCGACCTGCCCTTCCGCCCCAGGCTTGTGCGGTACCCGCGTCGTTGGCCGCTTTGCGCGGCTCGGTCGAAGCGCGCGCGCCGCGGCTTTGACGATGGTGTAGCCGCCGTCAAAACCGGCGTCGCGCAGCTCCTCAAGCGCTAGCACAGCGCTGAGGTCATCATCGACGATGAGCCTGCGCAGCAACGCCTGATACGCGTCGAGTTTGCTGGGACGTTTAGGAACTGATACCGGTGGCTTGCGCGGCTCGTCTTGACCTCGAACCACCTTGCGAATGAGCCCGATACTATGGCCTGTTTTACGCCGCGTCGCGCGAATGCTGCCGGTCTCTGCGTAGACCTTGCGGATATGCTTGCGTCGCTGCTCTTTCACGTCACTCATCGCGTTCCTCCAAAATTGTCGCCAGCGCGAGCAGACCCTGATGGACCTGCCGGCTCGCTCTCTCAAACGTCTGCCTGATGATCTGCACGCCATCGGGCGTCACCGCGGCCATTCCTGGCTCGATCGCGACGGTCACACGCTCCCCGGCTTGGCCCAATCGCCCAAGCACCCGCCGCAGCGCGTCGCCGGCTTCTCCAAGGTGGGGGTCGGTCGGCCTGTCGGGTTGGTTGCGGAAACAGGCCAGCGCTTGAGCCGGATTCTTGAGTAACCAACTCCGCGCGGATGGATCGGTCGCCTGCCGCCACAGCGTCGCTAAAACGCCTACATCCCGGCCAGGAAGGCCAGCGCCATGGGCCGCTGCCCAGACCTGCTCCTGGTTGCGCACCGGCAACTCCGCCAGCTTTGAAAGCGATCCAGCCGACAGCTGGCCAAGCTCAGCCTCGCCGAGCAGCTCAGGACTCAACCTGCGCACCATCGCTAACCTGCGACAAACCCAGGACTTATGCCGCTCGAGTTGATCGGCCACCTCCACTTGAGAGAGACCATCGACCTCGACAAGTTCGCGCACGATTCTGAACTCTTCGACAAGCAGCGGAGTGCGCTCGCGGTTGCGGATGAGCATCTGCGCTTTCATCTGCGGCCCCGTCAGCCGCATCGTCTCGACGAGGAGCTCCTGGATGCCGACGCGCTTGGCAGCGAGCGCGCGCGCGAAGCCGTCGACCAGCACGAATCGGTCGCCCTCCTCGGCAGCCACGACCGGACTGAGCTGGCCTTTGGCGCGCAATGACTTCGCCATCTGAGCGATGCTGCGCTCCGGCAGCAGTCGCAAGCGACCGAGCGAGAGATCCAGCGAGTCGACCTTGGCGCGGATGAGCTTCATCTCAACGCCACCCTTGGCGGCGCCCTGGAGCGGGGCCGTCGTTGCCATTCGACCGCGAGGCCACAGACGCAGCAGGCGCGCTGAAACCCTGTGGATTCGGGCTTTTGGCTTGAAACTGAGCGGCGATGAGGGCGTGTGATCGGCCCCGCCGGAAACATCGGTGCGCATCTGTCGGTGTCGACTTGATCATCATCGGTTTGCCGCTCCTCAAAATTCGGTGATCCGGTAGAGATCACCGTCGAAGAGGAGGCCACCACAAGCGGCTCAACGTCAGAAGCCTGATGAGTCATCTTCGCCAGCGCCTCACGCCGGATGAGATACTCCTGCTGCCTGCACGCATGATTCTCGCGGCCTCGCTCGGTCGCTTGGTATGTCGCTGACGCTCGTCGGCAAGAGAGCTTGCGTCCGGCCCCTGCGCAGTCACCGCTGCAATAGCGCTGACCGGTGTCGCAGTGCCGATGGATCGCCACGACGGCAGCGCAGAAACGGCAGACGAA
>CALENB010000338.1 GCA_937910235.1 uncultured Myxococcales bacterium
TGGTCGGAATCACCCACCGATGAGCACGTCCGATGAGCGCGAGACCGCCCGCCGCGCCGTTGAGCAGGCCCTGTTTGCGTTCATCAGCGCGGAGGAGTGGCCAGGCGAGGTCATCCGCAAGAAGACGCCGCGCGAGATGGACATGCGTGTCGACGTCGCGCACCTCGGCATGGACGCGCAGGGCTTGATTCGACTGTCGATGCGGTTGCACGGCGGCGCCACGGTGCGACCGCAGGAGGTCGCGAACGCGGCGCTGGGCGGGCTCGGCTGGTTCCTGCCGGTGGAGCCGGTTCACATCGAACGAACCGACCTGATCCTGCGGATCCCCTCCCCTGAGGACGCAGCGGAGGCGGGTGCGGACGCCGCGGCAACGGAGCCCCTAGAGGCCATCCGACCCGCCATCTGAAGCCAGCTCCAGCTCGGCGATGCGGCGATTCAGCGCGCGTCGCTCTCGCTCGCCACGCGTCACTTGCTCACTCAAGTCGGCCACGACCTCGTTCAGTTCGTTGACGAGCAGCTCCACGTCCATGAACCGACACTGTAGGTCCACAAACTGGCGCTGCAGCTGGGCGTCGTCGTGTGACATTCGGGTCCTTTGTCGGTAGTAGGCGACGCGGGTCGGGCGCTGCTGATGGCTACTTGGTGGCGAGCGACGGCGCGGTTGCCTTCGTGTCGGCAGCGGCTGGCGTCGTCTCAGCTGGCCTCGCGCCGACTGTGCCCTTGGCCAGGTGCTTCTGGAACTCAAACGCAGCGGCGCCGCTGAGGCGAGCTCTCAGTCGCCCGTCGGGGCCATACACGTCGAGCACCGGCAGCGTCGGCGCGTCTGGCAGATACTTCAGCCAGTCCGGCTTCTCCCAGTTGGTCGCGTCGAACTTCTTGAAGACCACGCCGGGTGGCTTGCCGGCCAGATACGCGTGCACGTCCTTGTCGAGTTTGACGCAGGGCTTGCACCAGGTCGCCCAGTAGTCCACCACCGTGGTCATGCCGGGCACCAACAAGGCCGCAATCTCGGGCAATTTGGGCCGCTCACCGACTTTCGTGGCGAGCTTCGCGGCCTCGAGGCTCTGCTGCGTGGCCTTGTTCGTCACGAACATCGCCGCGCTCCGACTCTCCTTGGTGTCCGTCGTGGCGGCGACGTTGGACGCGCTCACGGCCTTGCCAAAAGGGATGCCAAAGTTGCCGCTGAGGGTCACCCACAGTGAGGCGTTGGCGACCACCTGCACACCAACCACATCGCGGTACACGGGGATGCGCCCCGACACGCTCAGGCCCAAGTTCTTGCTCATCACCATCTGCAGCGTCGGCATCACGGTGAGGAAGTTGCCACCCCCGTTGAGAAACACCTCGCGCTCGCCACGCAAGACCTCAGTGCTTTTGCCGCGCCACTGGTATTCCCCCATCAGGCTCGCGTTCAACCACCCGGCGATCACCACGCCGTTGACACCGACCGTGTTGCGCACCTCGGTGCCCCAGCCGAAGCCGTCAGGTGCGTAGGTCAGCGGCACACGCGCGTTGACCGCCGCGTAGTAGCCGATGCGAGTCGTCGCCGCGCCGAACAGCTCCAGGTCGGCGAGCGCCCACCATGAACCGCGCCCGATGGAGAGGTAGCGGCTGCTGTCGTCCGTGGGGGTAGGTTCCACAACCGCCGGATCGTCCCAGCCACCGCCACCAAAACCGCCGCCCAGACCGGTGTCGTCGAACACGGTGGCGTCGAGGCCCTTGCGCTCCACGTAGACGCCTGTGGGCGCCGCCACGCCGCCGCTGAGGACGACCTTCGGCCCGGACTTGCCCCAGAAGCGGCTCAGCTCCTGGCGTGCGCGCAGCTCCAAGTCACCAAACCCCTGATCGATGCCACCGCCAAAGCGCCGCTCGTTCTCGAGCCGGCCCCACGGCAGCACCGCCGAGACGGAGGTCCCCCAGGGCGCCTCGACGGACGCGTTCAGGTTCCACAAGTGCATCCGCATGTTGAAGTTGTCGTAGTTGGGCTCTTTTTCGCTGCCCTTCAAGTACGAGTCGCTCGTCAGAAAGCCGTAACCAAAGCCGGCGCGCACGCTGAACTGCTCGACCGCGCCAGCGGTGACCATGGTGCGCGACAGGTCGTTGTCGCCCGACGCAAAGGCCGGATTCCCGCACGATACGCACTGCGCGTGCGTCACGGCAGGGCTCACCAGCATGCCGGCGCTCAAGGCTGTGAGCGCGAGCGCGATGCCGAGTGGTCCGCGCTTGCGGGGCCGACCAGCGTGAACGGAGGCTGCTGGGTCCATGGCTACTTGATCACCTTCAGGTACTTGTTGATGGCGGAGATGAGCGCGGCCTTGTTGTAGCCGTTCTGCTTCCACAGCACTTCACCCGTCTTGGCGTTGACGAGCATGTTGAGCGGCGTTCCGCCCTGCGTGTTCCACGGCACCGAGATGCGGTTCGGGTCCATACCCACCGCGCCGGCCGGCTTGAGCTGCTTCTGCCACTGCTTGAGGAGCGGCATCGTCATGATCTCGCCGGGCTTGGCGCCGTCAAACAGCACCTGGAAGAAGAAGACGTCTGAGTCTCCGTAGTTGTAGAGCAACTTTGTCATCTCTTTGGTCTCTTGCTGGCAGTAGGTGCACCACACAGCGGTGACGTTCACGAGCAGCAAGCTGTAGTGCTCGTCGTAGTCAGCGAAGCGGATGATGCGCGGCGCTTCGTCATACATGTCGCCGTTGCCGTCGGTGTCGACCATGCCAACCATCGCGAACTCGTCGATCTTCGCGCCGACTTCGTAGAGATTGTTGATTTTGTTGACGCACTTCGGCGACTTCTTGTCGGCCGGCACACAGGCCTTGCCGCCCGCAGCGGTGACCTGCACGCAGTCGTAGCCGGACGCGCAGGAGCTCGTGCAGGGCATCGCGCAGAAGGTCTCTTTGGTGTGGTTGTACTGAAGGCAGCTGCCGTCGCCGCACTGACCCGAGATGAGGGTGTTGCAGGGCTCACACTGCTTGCCCTCGCCGACGCAGGTGCCGGCGCTGTGCACACACTGGTAGCCGGCCTTGCCGCCGACGTCTTGGCAGGCGGAGTAGCGCGGGCAGTCAGTGCCGCCGGGTTGGCAGGAGCGGGTGCAGTAGTTGCCGCCGGTCATCTTGGTGCAGAAGCGGTCCGCCCCGCACTGCGCGTCGTACTGGCACTCGCCGCAGAACTCGCGCTTGATGCAGATTTTGCCGCTGTTTGGCACGTCAGCACACTGGAAGTTGCTCGGGCAATCCACGTCCGCCGCACATTGCGCGGTGCAGAACGCCTGCGCCGAGTAGGCGCGACCCACGCACTTGAGCGTGTCGGCGCACTTGCCGTCGTGTCCGCACAGCGCCCCGATTCCGTCGGCGTAGGCGGGCTTGTGGCAGACCATGCGATTCTTTGCGTCGAGGCTGCAGTTGAACCCAGCCTCGCAGTCCACGCTCGCGGCGCAGCTTTTGCCGCAGTCGCCATTCAAGCAGACGCCCGACGTGCAGTCTTTGTCCGCCTTGCACTCCGTGCCGGGCGTCGCTGCGGCAGTGTCCTGGCCGGCGGCGCCGCCGGCGTCCGTAACGCCACCCTGCCCGGCGTCTGCAGCGGTCGCTGTGTCCGCGGCACCGGAGGTCACCGTTGCGGCGCCACCTGCGGTGTTGCCACAGGCGGCAGCCAACGCGACGGTTGCACAGAGAATCAGGCCGATTCGACCGTTCTGAAAGGTGCGTTGCATGGTGGATGGCTCCATAGCTGCTGGGTCACGAAGACCGGGCGAATCGGGAAATCTGGAGATTCGAGGGGAGAATCGGCAAATTCGGGCGTTGCGATGCTGGCGACTTGACCAAGCGCGCGTAGCGTACGCCGTTGTGCGTTGCCGCCGCAATGGAAGTTCGTGAATGCGCCCACATGCACGGGTGCACAGAGACACAGTGCCGCGGTGAGCGGGCCGGCGCTTAGGCCTCGATCATCGTTTCGTCCATGACGGTAGACCAGGCAGTCTCGCGAACACC
>CALENB010000339.1 GCA_937910235.1 uncultured Myxococcales bacterium
CACAGCTGTCGTCCGTGCACGGGTTCTTATCGTCGCAGCTGATCTTGGCGCCGCCACAGCTGCCGCCCACGCAGCCATCTTCCTTCGTACACGCATCTCCGTCATCACAGGTCGTCCCCGCCTTCTTGTTCTCGAAACCGCAGCTGCCGGCCTTGGTCAAATCACACTTGGCCTCAACGCAGAACTCGGTTGACGTACAGACCTTGGGCTGCCCCGCTTTGCACGTCTTGCTGGCGCACACATCGCCGATGGTGCAAGGGTTTTCGTCATCACAGGGAACGCCATCGTCCGCCACCTGCGTGCAGCCTTTCGCGAGGTCGCACGAGTCCTTTGTACAAGGATTCTTATCATCACAATTCTTGGCCGCACCAGCCTGACATTTTCCGGCCTTGCATGCGTCATCGACGGTTCAGACGCTACCGTCTGCGTCGCAGGTCGCACCGTCGTCGACCGGCGTGCTGCTACACCCCTTGCCAGCGTCGCAAGCGTCCGTGGTGCAGACATTCTCGTCGTCGCACGAAGCCTCATCGGTGTCACCATCGCAGTCATTGTCGAGGCCGTCGCACTTCTCCAACGCTGGCGCGTCAGCTTGGCAAAGCGCCGGCTCGCCAGACTTCTTGCACTGCGCTTGCCCCAAGCAGATCAGCTCCGTTCCGCCCTCGGCGACGGACTTGCTGCACGGCGTCTTGAGGGCCAAGGCGACCGCATTTTCACTGCACACGCATGCGGCCAACTTGCCGCTGCTGTCGACCGGCAAACACTGCTTGGCCGTGTTTCCGTCGACATCTTTTGCGCTCTTGCACGCGTGGGCGGTTGGACAGTCGTCATCATTTACGCAGCCCGTGCCGCAGTATTTGCCCGCGTCTCCGGCCTCAATGCACCGCGCGCTGGTGACGCCCGGGTGGTTGCAGTCCTTCGTCTGCTCGCAGGGACTGCACAGGCGTGACCAGACTGAGACACAAACCACAGCAACGTCACTGCCCTGTGGCACCTGTGCGCACGAGAAACCGGCGTCGCACTTATCTACACAAGCTTGCGCGCACTGTTTGCCGTCCGGGCCTTCGATGCACATCGTTGAGTCGCAGTCGTCGTTGGCGGCGCACGCACAGCCGCTGCCGCCAGGGCACACGTTGCCTGAACCCACGTCTGGGGCAATGGAGGTGTCTTCGGCAGCGGTGGTATCGGGCTGCGCGGAGATGTCCGCTATGCTCGAGTCCGACGCGACGTTCGTGTCCGCTTCGGTTTGGGTTGGCGAGGTCGCCGGATCTTGGCCACATGCCGTCAGCAGTAGGTTGACGGCGATGAGGAACCGCACAGAGGAGTTCAGACGAGGTTTTGGGGTGCGTTGCATGCTTGGCTCCTGGCTGGATGCCCGCAGCCTACGCGTCGGTTGGAGGCGTAGCAACCGATGGTCGCTCGCAGATGGTCGTCACATAGCGGCCAGACGTGGACGTGAATTCCAGTCCGGAAGAACGCCAGCACTCCGACGTCAACTCGATTGGGCGCCAGCGCGCCCGCGCGAACATTAGCGTCACATGCCCGCACGCACCGCGCCGATACTGGTCAAACGCATCCGTCATCTGCGCCGGCAGTGGCTGAAAATCGGGGCGATCGCCCGTGAGGTCGGTGTCTAGCGGGCGACATGGGGACGGCTCATGCCGCATCTCTCTTCGGGGCGACAACACAGGGACAACATGAAGGATAACATCTCGGGACGCGGGGACGCCGCTGGGGACTCGCGGAGACAGCAACCGAGTGAAATTCTTGATAACTGCTTGGTCGAAAAGGGCCAAAAAGCAGACTTCTAAACCGAGGGTCGCAGGTTCGAGCCCTGCTGGGCGCGCTAAAGAACT
>CALENB010000340.1 GCA_937910235.1 uncultured Myxococcales bacterium
GGCGCCAGGTCCCCGTCGTCGTCGTCGCGGTCGTCTAGCTGATCCAGTTCGTCGTCATCGTCGTCATCGTCGACGCTCGGCGCGCCCTGCCCCCGGTCGCGCGTGGCGGGTCCACCGGGTCGTCCACGACCTGCGAGTGGCTGCTGCGTCCGCGCGCTCGCCATCGATTCAAGGGTCATGTGCGCGAGCATCGCCGCGACCAGCGTGCGCGGATCGCCCGGATCTCCGGTGCGTTTGGCCAGGGCCGCCTTGAGCTTCTTGAGCTTTCGGCGCTCGCGATCCTGATCGATGTGGAGATCACGGTCCTGCAGCGCGAAGACCTCGGCTGCGCGCGCGCTGAGCAAGCTGGCCAGCTTCGTCGCGGGCAGCAGCTCACCGTCCAAGTCGAGCGCGCGGCGCAGCCACACCAGCAGCTCCGCCCGACTGCCGCTGCTGTGCACACCACGAAAATCCTCCAGCAGCGCCCGCAGCTGCCCTCGCGTCGAGGCTGGGTCGGGCCCCACACCGAGCTGCTTGCCCCATCCGCCCGAGGGCACCACCTCCGGGTCGAGCCACCGCTGCAGCTCTCGGGCGGCGTGCCGACGATGAAACACCAGCCACCGCAGGCGCCCCATCGCTTCGGCCCAGGGTCGCGCGGTCCGCACCTCTTGTCGGACCCAACGCAGCTGCGCGGCCGCCGTGGCGAGCGCCGCCCAGGTTTTTGCGTCGAGGCGGTGCTCCGACATCCCGTCGTGCCACGCTGGCGGCGAGGAATCGAGCGGCTGACGTAGCGTATTCTCAACGGTTTTGTAGGCCTGCGCCAGGACGCGCTCCGGATCGAGCGGGCGCTGGCTCGCATCGGCTGGGTGGTCGGCATCGGCCCACACGAGCGGTAAGAACTCGGCCGGTGGCGTCTGCGTCTGCGCGATGTAGCGCTCCGCTTGCAGCGCGATCTGCGACCACGACCAATCGTCTCTAGGCCCGAACGAGGCGCCGATCTCAGCGGCCTCGCAGTCGAGCGATAGGATCGGCAGATGACCCGGCCACCAGCGCTTCGCGAGCACCACGCAGCCCTGCAGGGCGTCCCGAGCGGCCGCTTCGACGCCGGCAGACTCCGGGTACAGCGCCATCAAGGCACGCATCCACGCCGCGGTCGCCGTCAGCTGCAAGCGCTGCAGGCCCGCGGTCGAGGTGGCGAGGTCGTGTTGGACGGCGCGCAGGGTCTTGACCAACGCCACCGCCTGCTCAACCGCCTCGCGGTCGCTGACGGGCGCCCCATCCCACGGCGGCGGCGAGTCTGCGGTGGCGTCTGTGTCGGTGAAATCTGCGGCGTTGTGGTCGGTGGGATCTGGCACGTTGTCTCCGTCGTTCTGGCTCCGGCGGCGCACGCTACCCCTCCACGGCCGTTGTGCCTACTGCGCGTGTGGCGGAGACTTGCCGCGCGGGCCTCTCAGCCCAATGACAACGGCCGCCCTGCGTGGGCATAGTCACCCGCCCGACGACTCTGACGAGGAGCCCCCATGTCTGACCACCCCGTTCACGACCCCGGCAGCTTTCGTCCGGTCCCCAAGACGGGCGTGATCTACGTCATGAGCGAGGCCGCTCAGCGTGGCTTTCATTACGGCCACCCAGACTGGGCCAACCTCGGCCAGGGCGCCCCTGAGACCGGCCCACTACCCGGCGCGCCGGAGCGGCTGCACACCGTCTCGATGGCGACGCCAACCACGAATACGCCCCGGTGGGCGGCTTGCTGGCGCTGCGCGAGGCGGTCGCGCAGCTGTACAACACGCGGTATCGCCGCGGTATGGCGAGTCAGTACACCGCCGACAACGTCGCGATCAGCTCCGGTGGCCGCGCTGGGTTGACGCGCATCGCCGCCGCGTTGGGAAACACACACCTGGGCCACTTATTGCCCGATTACACGGCCTACGCCGAGCTGCTCGACAACTTTCGCGCGTTTGTACCGATCCCGATCGTGGTGGATCAGGAGACCGGGTTTCGACTCTCGCCGCGCGCGCTAGAACGCGAGATCCTCGGCCGTGGCATCGGCGCCATGCTCTTCTCAAACCCCTGCAACCCGACCGGCCAACGGCTTGGCGGCCATGAGCTCAGTGAGCTGCTCGACGTCGCCCGGCGCACTCGCTGCAACCTCATCCTCGACGAGTTTTACAGCCACTACCTCTACGACCACCCCATCGACAACCCGCCGTCTGAGTCGGCCGCGGCCGCCGTGGAGGACGTGAACGTCGATCCGGTGCTCATCGTCGACGGGCTGACCAAGAACTGGCGCTATCCCGGTTGGCGTCTGAGCTGGACGCTGGGGCCCAAAGACGTGGTCGGCCGGCTCATCTCGGCGGGGAGTTTCCTCGACGGAGGGCCCGCGCACCCGCTGCAGCTGGCCGCGATTCCGCTGCTGGATCCGGCGGTGGCGGACGCCGAGGCGCGCGCGATTCAGACGACGTTCACGGCCAAACGCCGGCTCATGCTCGACGCCTGTCGCGACATCGGCTTGGTGGTGGATCCAGCGCCGCGCGGGGCCTTCTACTGCTTCGCCAGCCTGGAGCGCTTGCCGCCCGCCCTGCGCGCTGGCCACGATTTTTTCAGCGCCGCGCTGGCCAAACAGGTGATCGTGGTGCCGGGCCGCTTCTTCGACGTCGACCCAGGTGGCCGCCGCGCGCATCTGCCGTCGCGCCTCGAAGGCTACGTGCGCTTGTCCTTCGGACCCAATGAGGCTGAGCTGCGCCGCGGGCTCGCGCGACTGAAGCAGGTGGTTGAGGGCGCGGCCAACACCTGAGCTCGACCCTGCGCAGCCAGATGCGCTGCGCGCGCCGCTTATCGGCGCATCGCGTGCATCAGCCGCTGCGGCATCACCACGAAACTCAGGACGTTCACCTCGAGCCCGCCGTGGTCGAAGGTCACGCCGTGGTCGAGGTCGACCGCCACCGTCGGCAGCCACCGAAAGCTGGTCCGCAACAGCCACCAGCTGCTGGGGTCGACGCGGTAGTCCCAGCCAAACGGCACAGAGAACACCGCCTTCGTGTGGTCAAACGTACGCGCGCCGGAGGGATGGGTGTCCGTGGCGCTGAACCAGCCCACGCCGGCGCCGACGCCGACCCAGGGCGTGAGCCCGTAGAAGCCAACGTCGACCTTCTTCAGCGCTTCGAGCAACACCACGGCGCCGCTCGTCTCGAGTTTCGCGCCGTACCCTTCGGCGCTACCCATGAGGTAGCGGAACGCCAGGCGCAGCTCTGCGTCGAACGGATCGTGATGCCAGCCCACCGTCAGCTCCGGCATGACGCCGACGCTGTAGGCCTCATCGAGATAACGGCGACGACTGTCGAAGTAGTTGCCCGAGTTGCTGATCGCCTGGAAAGTCGGCCCCAAAGCCACCGTAAGACCACTTAGCAACCCAGCTTCTTCCAGCTTGAGCATGCGTTTGGCAGTGATGTCTGCGAAGTTCTCGTCGCTGGTCTGGGGCCACAGATCACGCGCCCAGCGCACGCCGAGGGTGAAGCGCATCCCGCTGACGTCGATCTCCTGCTTCGGGAAGTTGGTGCGCACTTGCTCAAGCGCCAACGCGTCGACCCCCGACCACAGGGTGCCGGACTCGCCGAGCATCACCTGAGCGCTGATGTCCACAATCAGACCGAAACGGGTGAGAAACGCGGCGCCGAGCCCGACCGGCACGACCCACGCGCGCAGCGAGCGGACGTCACTGCCGGCGTCGACGGATTTGCTGAAGACCAGGCTGCGGCGCGAGATGCCGGCCGACACGAACGGACGCACCGTGCCTGGGGTGAGGGCCCACGGGTAGAGCCGCGAGCCGAGGTCGAGGTAGCCGATGCTGAGCTCGCGCGTGGCGCTGTACGTGCTGTCGAGCGAGAGCAGCGGGATCGTGGCGAACAGCTCCGTGTGGCCGTGCAGCAGGAACCCCGAGATGGACAGCGACAGGGTCGTAAACCCCTGGGTCGGCAGCGGATCGAAGGTGGCGCCGACGCCGGGGATCTGCCAGGAGTCAGCGCTCACGGACTTCATGTCGAGCTGCAGCCCCAACGTCAAACGACCGAAGGCTTGACCGACGATATGCGTGGGCAGCCGCGCCTTGATCGGGTTCAGGTCGCGCGGGCCGTACTCCGCGGGCGGCGGCAGCTCTGGAATCCAACTCTTGCCCTCCGCGCGCGCCAGCAGCGGCGTCGCCGTGACCGAAAGGAGCGCTACGAGGCCGAGAAGCAGGGCTTTCAGCGGCGCGCGGTGGACAGTGGTGAGGTCGGGCAAACGCATGGCGAGCTCCAGGGTGGTCTCACCCTGATAACTGGCCGTCGCGGCTTCGGCAACCGCCCGCCGCTGCAGCCGTCATTTGCGAAACAAGGACGCCAGCACGCCGAGGCCCACAAAACCGCTCAGACCAAAGAGCAGCCACGCCGGGATCGGCATACCCAGCAGCCGCATGAACTCGGGCACCGGCGCGCTGAGCGCGAGGGATCCGGCCACCACGCAGGCGCTAAACATCAGCACTCGGTTACGACGCCGCGCCATGACCCGAGCGACGGCGACGATCTCGTCGACGCCCATCAGCTCGACCCGCACCATCGTGCGGCCCTCGTTCAAGTCGCGGAGCAGCTGCCCAGCTTGGTGCGGGAACAGGCGCAGGAAGCGGCTGAGGCTGTTCACCCCCTCCAACCCCTCTTTCATCAGGCGCTTAGGGCTGTACCGCTCAGCCAGCATGTCCTTCACGAAGGGCTGCGCCTCCTCCACCAGGTTGATCTCCGGGGCCATGCTCTTGCCGATCCCCTCAATCGTCATCAGCGCCTTGAACACCATCGTGTACGTCGGCGGCATCTTGATCTGGTGAGTGATGGCGCCCGCTACGAGGTCGGCAAAGTAGGCGCCCACGTCGAGCTCTTGCAGCGTGCGCCCGGCGAGGTGTTTCTCCATGACCTCAACGACGTCTGACTCAAACGCGTCGAAGTCGTAGGCGACACCAGGCACCTTTACTCCGAGTTCAAACATCACCCTTGCTACGAGTTCGTAGTCTTGCTGCGACAAGCCGATGAGGATGTCGAGGATGTGCTCGCGCTGCTTGGGCGCGAGGCGGCCCACCAAGCCAAAGTCGATGAGCACGATCGTGCCGTCTTGGAGGATCAGGATGTTGCCGGGGTGCAGGTCGCCGTGAAAAACCCCGTCCTGAAAGACCATCTTGAACAGCGCGCGCAGCATCCGCGGCGCCACGGTGTAGGGATCCACCCCCAGTTTCTCGGGCGCGAGCGTGATCTTGACGCCGTCGATGAACTCCATGGTCAGCATGCGCGACGTCGACACGCGGTCGTACACACGCGGCACGCGCAGCCCCTCAAAGTCTGCGAAGTTGATCTGAAAGCGGGCGATATTTCGGCGTTCGCCGTTGAAATCCAGCTCTTTGTGGATGGCCTTCTCGAACTCGGTGACGATGCCGACCGGGTCCATCAGCGCGAGATCAGGCGCGCGCGCTTCGATCAGCCGGGCCAACACGTGGAGGATATTGAGGTCGGAGTCGATGCGGCCGGCGATGCGTGGGCGCTGGACCTTGACCACCACCTCGCAGCCCTCCTGAGCGAGCACGGCGCGGTGCACTTGGGCGATGGAGGCGCAGGCCAGCGGGGTCTCGTCGAACGACGAGAACGTGTCGGAGATCGGGCCGCCGAGCTCGTTCTCCAGGACCAACACGACGTCTTCGAACGGCATCTCCGGCACGTTGTCTTGCAGATGGGCGAGCTCCGCGATGATCGCGGGCGACACCAGGTCCGGGCGGGTAGACAGGATCTGGCCGAGCTTCACGAACGTCGGGCCGAGCTCCTCAATGGCTTGGCGAATCTGGATCGCGGCGGTCAGCGGCAGGTTGTCGGCGTCCGTCGCGGTGACGAGGTTCTTGAGCCCGAGCGTCTCGGTGAGGCCCAGGCGGTTGACCAGCTCGCCGAAGCCATGGCGCGCCAGCACGGTCACGATCTCGCGGAGCCGGTTGATGTCCTTCACCGCGGTGGTGATGGCGCGGGCGCTGGAGTAGAGATTGACGGCCATGGGGCTCCTTCAGGGCTTCACTGGGGCGGGGGTCAGTGCGGCGGGGGTCAGTGCGGCGGGGGTCAGTGGGGCGGG
>CALENB010000341.1 GCA_937910235.1 uncultured Myxococcales bacterium
GCTGCTGTTCGGTCGCTGTTTTTTTCGTGGTGGACGAAACGATGACCAAGGCCCGCAACATCTACGAAAACCATCCTAATTCAAGCGGGCTAGGCGAAAACTCAGCCCAGAAGTGGTATGGGCTCCCCGCCTGGCGCCGCGGCGGTCCCGGCGCCCTCATCCCACGGCCGATGCGCTGGAGTGCCTCATGACCGATCTCCTGGCTGCCCGGGCCCAGATGGCGATGTCGCTCGGCTTTCACATCCTGTTCGCGGTCGCTGGGATGGCCATGCCGCTGCTGATGGTCATCGCGGAGTGGCGCTGGCTGCGGCACGGCGACAAGGCCGCGCTGGAGCTCGCCAAGCGGTGGTCCAAGGGCACGGCGATTCTGTTTGCGGTCGGCGCCGTCTCGGGCACCGCCCTGAGCTTCGAGCTGGGCCTGCTCTGGCCTGAGTTCATGCGCCACGCCGGCCCCGTCATTGGCATGCCGTTCTCGCTGGAGGGGTTCGCGTTCTTCCTCGAGGCGATCTTCCTCGGCCTGTTTCTCTACGGCTGGAAGCGCCTGTCGCCCTGGATTCACTGGCTCTCCGGCCTCGGCGTCTGGATCATGGGGATGACGTCAGGCGCCTTCGTGGTCTGCGCCAACGCCTGGATGAACACCCCCGTGGGCTTTGATTTGCAGGGCGGCGAGGTCATCGCCGTGCGGCCGTGGGAGGCGATGTTCAACCCCGCCGCGTTCAGCGAGGTGCTGCACATGCTGATCGCCGCGTTGGAGTCCGTCGGCATCGCGGTGGCCGGCATCCACGCCTGGGCGCTGCTGCGGACCCCCAACTCGCGGCTGCACCGCATGGCTTTCGGTATCGCGCTGCTCGTCGGCGGCACGGCGGCGGTGGCGCAACCGTTCAGCGGCCACATCAGCGCGGACCACGTCGCGCATCACCAGCCCGTCAAACTCGCGGCGATGGAGGGTCACTTTCACACCGCCCGTGGCGCCAACTTCCACATCGGTGGCTGGCCCGATGTCGCGGCGCGGGAGATGCGTGGCTCGATTGAGATCCCCTACCTGCTCTCCCTGCTCGCCTTCAGCGATCCCAACGCCGAGGTGCGCGGTCTTGAGGCGTTTCCGCGCGACACTTGGCCGCCTGTGCCGGTCGTCCACGTCGCGTTTCAGCTGATGATCGGCATCGGCTCCCTGCTCGCCGCCGTCGCCCTGCTCTTCGCGCTTCTCGCTTGGCGCCGCCGCGCGCTGCCCACCGATCCGTGGCTCCTGCGCCTCGCGGTGGTCTGCGGACCACTCGGCCTCATCGCCCTCGAAGCCGGCTGGACGGTGACGGAGGTCGGCCGCCAGCCCTGGATCGTGCGGGGATTTCTGCGCACCGCCGACGCCGTCACGCCCATGCCCGGCCTCATCGTGCCGTTCTTGGTGTTCTCCGGCCTCTACGCGGTGCTCGGCGTGGTCTCTCTCGGCCTGCTGCGGCGCCACCTCTTTGCCTCGACCACCTACGAAGACGAAGGAGGCGCCGATGCCGTCGCCTGAACAGCTCATCGTCCTCACCATGCTGGCCGCGGTCATGCTCTACGCCCTCACCGGCGGCGCCGATTTTGGTGGTGGCGTCTGGGATCTGCTCGCCCGCGGTCCACGCGCCGCCGATCAACGTCGCGCCATCGCCGCCGCCATCGCGCCGGTCTGGGAGGCCAACCACGTCTGGCTGATCATCGTCGTCGTCCTGCTATTTGTCTGTTTTCCCGGGGCCTACGCAGCGATCAGCACCGCGCTGCACATCCCCATCGTCGCCATGCTCGTGGGCGTCATCCTGCGCGGCACCGCCTTCACGTTCCGGGCGTACGACACCGGACCCGGCGCCAGCGAGCGCATGCGAAAGTGGAGCCGCGTCTTTGCCATCACCAGCACCGTCACGCCCATCATGCTCGGCGTCATCGCGGGCGCGGTGGCGGCGGGCGGCGTGCAGCTCGACGCTAGCGGCCGGGTGGTCACCGACTTCGTCTCCGCCTGGTGGGCGCCGTTCCCCTTCGCCATCGGCGGCCTGACCCTGGCGCTATTTGCCCAGCTGGCCGCGGTCTATCTGTGTGTGGTGCACCGCGACACCGCGCTGGCCGAGGACTTTCGCCTGCGCGCGTTGCTGTCTGGCGTCGCCGTCCTGGTCTTTGCGTGGCTGGCCTGGCTGCTGGCCGAGACGGGGGCGCCAGCCGTTCGCGATCAGCTCTCCAGCGGCAGCGGCGCGCTCGTGATCCATGGCCTGAGCGCGACCGCTGGCCTCGCGACGTTTACGGCGCTGTGGCTGCGACGCTACCGCATGGCGCGGGTCGCGATCATGACCCAGACCGTCGCCGTGCTGATGGGGCAAGCCTGGGGCCAGTATCCGTACCTGCTGCCGCCCTCGCTGACGATCGAGGCTGCGGCGGCCCCTGCGAGCGTCTTAACGCCCGTGCTTTGGGCCTTGTTGGCAGGTAGCGTGGTGCTCGTGCCGGCCTATGCTGCGCTCTACTGGGTGTTCAAAGACGCCAAGGAATAGCAGCATCCCCCGGCCACGGGCGCGCGCAACTGGCGCACACCCGACCGCCACCCTCGCCTAGACAGGAGCCTCTTATGCCCACCCAGCCCACCTACGACCTCAAGATCACTGGCGGCAACATCGTCGACGGCACCGGCGCGCCGCGGTTTGCAGGCGACGTTGGCATCAAAGACGGCGTCATCGTCGCAGTCGGTGACGCACCCGGCGACGCGACCCGCACCATCGACGCCTCGGGCGCCCTGGTGACCCCTGGATTTGTCGACATCCACACCCACTACGACGGTCAGATCTCGTGGGACGTCGACATGGCGCCCTCCTCGATCCACGGCACCACGACTATGATCATGGGTTCGTGCGGCGTCGGCTTTGCGCCTTGCCGCCCGGGCGATCAGGACAAGCTGATCGAGCTGATGGAGGGCGTCGAAGACATCCCCGGCTCCGCCTTGAGCGAGGGGCTGACGTGGGATTGGGAGAGCCTGCCCGACTACATGAACGCGCTCGACAGCCGGCCGCACACCATCGATTTCGGCGTGCAGGTCACCCACGACCCGCTGCGGGTCTACGTCATGGGCGACCGCGCGGTGCACAACGAGCCGGCCACCCCAGCGGACATCGAGGCCATGCGCCTGCTGCTGCGAGAGGCGCTGGAGGCCGGCGCGGTGGGGTTCTCGACGGGCCGCACCGACAATCATCGCTCCGCCAAGGGCGCCCACACACCGGCCGCTGAGTCGACGGTTGCCGAGTTGAGCGGCATCGTCGCGGCCTTTCACGGCCTCAATCACGGCGTGGTGCAAGCGGTCAGCGATTTTGACATGCCGGAGGGCGACACGCACTTCGACCGCGAGTTCGACATCCTCGAAGCCATGGCCAAGGCCTCGGGTCGACCGATGAGCATCTCGCTGATGCAGCGCGATCAGTCGCCGAATCAGTGGAAGTGGATCATGGACCGCGCCACCAAGGCCGACGCCGCCGGGATCCCGATGCGTCTGCAGGTCGGCGCCCGCGCGATCGGCGTATTGCTGGGCCTCGAGACGACGTTCCACCCCTTCATGGGTTTCGCCAGCTACAAGGCCATCAGCCACCTGCCGCTGGCCGAGCGCGTCGCCAAGATGCGCGATCCCGCCCTCAAAGCGCAGATACTGACCGAGAAGAGCGAGCCGCTCGCCGGTGATGGCAGCCCGATCCCGCCGCTCGCGGATCTGCTGCTCTCGCAGATGGAGATGCTGGGCATGCGCATGTTCACCCTCGGCGAATCGCCAAACTACGAGCCCTCGTTCGCCGAGAGCATTGGTCTCGCGGCCAAACAGCGCGGTGAGACGGTGTTGTCGGGGCTCTACGACGCCCTGCTGCTGGAGGAGGGCCACGCCTTCATCTACTTCCCGCTGTACAACTACATCGAAGGCAACCTCAACAATCTCCACACCATGCTCTCGCACCCGCTGGCCATCCCCGGTCTCAGCGACGGCGGCGCGCACGTCGGCACGGTGTGTGACGCGAGCTTCCCAACCTTCATGCTGAGCCACTGGGCGCGGGACCGTCAGGGCGACAAGTTCTCGGTGGAGCACGTCGTGCATATGCAGACACAGGAGACCGCGACGTTTGTCGGGCTGCACGACCGCGGCACCATCGCTGTCGGCAAAAAGGCGGATTTGAACGTCATCGATTTCGACAAGCTGCGCCTCAACGCGCCGCGCCTCATCGCCGATTTGCCCGCGGGCGGTCGCCGGTTGATGCAGACCGCGGACGGCTACATCGCGACGGTGGTGAGCGGCGAGGTTATCCTGGAGGACGGCGCGCTGACCGGCGCGACCCCAGGTCGGCTGGTGCGCGCGGGGCAGTAGCGCCCGGAAACCCGGCCTTGTAGGAGCGACATGAAGAGCATCAACCCGGTGACGGGGGCGCTGCTGGCGGAGTGGCCCGAGCACGACGCCGCGGACGTCGAACGGCGACTGACGCGCGCAGCGGAGGCCTTCGTCGACTGGAAAACGCGACCGATGGCAGAACGGGGCGCGCTGTTGGTGGCGATGGCCGATCGACTCGAGGCGGAGTTGCCGCTGCTGGCGCGGACGATGACGGACGAGGTCGGCAAACCCCTCACCGAGAGCGTCGGTGAGGTGCAGAAGTGCGCCTTGGTGTGTCGGCACTACGCGGCCCACGCTGCGGCGCTGCTGGCCCCGACGCAGGTGGACGCGGCCGCGCAGGAGAGCCTAGTTCGCTACGACCCGATCGGCGTGGTGCTGGCGATCATGCCGTGGAACTTTCCCTACTGGCAGGTGTTTCGTTTTGCGGCGCCGGCGCTGATGGCGGGCAACGTGCTGCTCATCAAGCACGCGCCGAACACCCAGGGCTGCGCCGAGCAGATCGTGCGGATCGCCCGGGAATCCGGCCTGCCAGACGGATGTCTACAGCTGCTGCGGGTGGACGTGCCGCAGATCGCCGCCGTCATCGCGGACCCGCGCATCGCGGCGGTGACGCTCACGGGCAGCGAGCGGGCTGGTCGTTCGGTGGCGTCGATCGCTGGCCAGCATCTCAAACGCACGGTGTTGGAGCTCGGCGGCTCGGATCCCTTCATCGTGCTGGCCGACGCGGACCTCGATCTCACGGTGGCGCAGGCCGTGAAGGCGCGCTGCCTCAACGCAGGGCAGACCTGCTGCGCGGCGAAGCGGTTCATCGTCGAGCAACCCATCGCCGAGGCATTTGTGCGCCGGTTCACCGAGGCGATGGCGGCGCTACGCGTCGGCGACCCGCTCGATCCGGAGACAGAGATGGGCAGCTTGGCGCGCGCTGATCTGCTGGAGAACCTGGATTCGCAGGTGAAAAGGAGCGTCGACGCAGGGGCGACGGTGCTCACAGGCGGGCACCGCATCGGCGACACAGGTCATTTCTACGCGCCGACGGTCCTGACCAACGTCCCGCCCGATTGCCCAGCGGCGCGCGAGGAGCTGTTTGGCCCCGTGGCGGCGGTGTTCGTCGCCAAAGACGTGGCGGACGCCGTGCGGCTCGCCAACGACACCGACTTCGGCCTCGCCGCCAGTGTGTGGACCGAGGATCGCGACAAAGCCCGGGCGCTGGTGCCGCTGTTGGACGCTGGCGTGGTGTTCATCAACAAGATGCCGGGCTCAGATCCACGCCTGCCTTTTGGTGGCGTCAAGGCGTCGGGTTATGGACGCGAGCTTGGCGTGGCGGGGATCCGTGAGTTCGTGAATGTGAAGACGGTTTGTATTGACTGAGCGCATTGGCTGAGCCGCCAGAGCCCGTAATCGTTCGATCATTGCCGCCTTGTTCCCCTACGCACCGGTGGCCCAGCGCTGGCTGCCTTCGTGAAATAAGTACCATTCAGACTGGCGCTGAGCGAGTGACCGGCTGGTGCATGACCAGATTCTTTGCAGGACACGGTTCGCTGCGGGCGGAGTCCGGTTTCGGCGAACGGACGTGGGTGGCCGGTTACAGATCCCGCGAATCCAGCAGAAACTCGGCCCACAAGCGATAGCCCTCCGGCGCGGGATGAAAGCCGTCGTGACAAAACAGCTCGGGCGGGATGCGCACCGTGAACGGCACGTGGTCCACCCCCGCGAGCTCCGCCACCGCCGCGCCAAGCGCAGCGTCGAGCATCCGACTGCGGGCATCCAGCACGTCGCGCAGCGGCCACGGCAGGCCGAGGAAGTCGCCCATTCGCGGCACCCCGGTAAACAACACCGACCGCGCGTGGGTCTGAGCCTGCACGCCGCGCACGATCGCCTGCACATGCTGCCGCCACTGCCGCGGGCGGGTGAGGCCGCGGGTGTCGTTGACGCCGAGCACCACCACAGCCAGATCGACGGCGTCACGCGGCGCGCGCGGGGTCAGGGTCGCCAGCAGCTGATGTCGAACTTGCGCCGCGGTGAAACCACTTCTGCCGACGACGCGCCACTGCACGTCGCGGCCGCTGCGTCGCTGCAACGCGAGCGCGAGCTGTCCCGCGAGGCCGAGGCGCTGCGTTGGCGCGCCCACACCTACAGCCGTCGACTCGCCGATCACCAGCAGGCGAAAGGGTGCCGAGGCCGGGTCGCTCAGCGATCCGGCCGCGCTGCCAGCGCCGACAACTCCGTGCCGCGCGCCCTGGGCTTCCGGCACGTCGGGCACGCGGCGCATGAGCCGGGCGCCCTGGGCGGCGAGCACAGGCAGCAGCGCTAGCGTCACGGCGTCGACGGCACGAGGTCGAGCGGCGATGGGGATGCGACGAATGGCGAACCTCCAGCTGGACCCACGAAGCGCAGATCGTTGCCAATCTCGCGGGCGACTTCAACCGACGCCCACGCGTCTCCGAGGGTGTCGATCGCGAACGCGCGGAGCAACCGTCCGGCGTTCGGCCACCTCGTCGCGCCCTGCCCCCGCCGCCATCTCCGAGGTCCCTCGGCTACGAGAGCCGCGTCTCTGCGACCTCACCCTGCGACGAGTAGCGCCGTTCGATGAACCCCCATCGACCATCGTCGTGGATCCAGGCCACCGTGCTGACCCGGGTTCCGTAGCCCGGCAAGCGCACAAACGCAGCGGAGAGCCCTCGCTCCAGGTCCAGCGGCACGCCTGTGTGCGGCAGCGCCGCGTCCGGAGCGCGGTCGGGGTTCCGCAGCGCCGTGAACAAGGCCTCTGGGTCGTGTCCATGCTGACGCACCACAGCGCAAAGGGCCTGCGTCTTCGGCCAGGGCGCGTCGATGGTGGCGTTCGACAAGCCATGCACGCCGGGCGTGACCCTGCGCGGCGCCGTGTCCGTACCGACGACCCACAGCGCGTCACGGTCTTCAACGAGCAGATTGAACCCGGCGTACTCCGACCGCGCGACCGCACGCACGAACGCCTCCGCGTCGAGCGCGCGCGCGCCGTCGACCACCAAGTGACCGCGCGAAGGACCAGCGCTCGGTAGCATGTACTCGGGCCGCCGAATGTTGGTGAGCGCGGCGAACCCGCCACCGGGCCGGAGAAGTAGCCAACCGCCGCCGGCCTTCAGGTCACGGCCCCCGACTAGGCCATTGTGCCAGCGACCAGCCGGCGCCGTCGGGCGCACGAAGAACTCGTCGCGGTTGGCCGCGATCAGGACACGGACGCCGGGGATGCAGCGATTGGCGACGGCGAGTAGACACATCTGCACGCTCCTGCTGTGGGGGAGGCAGCCCGACAGTCGACGTGTCCGGCGCCACGCTGAAGACCTCCGCTGAAGACCTACGCCGACGACGCGTCGCCGCGCGCTCGATCCGCCAGCACCCAGTCGGCGACCTCGGCGTGGTCCCGCGCGACAAACGACGCGCCTTCGCGGCCGAGGATCTCGGCTGACCAGCGCGACCGCAAGAGGGCCACTCCGATCACGGTCACGTCAGCGCGGCCGACCTGCCTGAGGGACCGCTGCGCCTGCACCGCTGACTGCATGTCCCAGGGATGATCGCCGACGAAGTAGAGCCGGCGAACGCCCGGACCGGCTGCATCGAGGATCGTCTGCAGCGGCGTCGGGGACGGCTTGAGAGAGCGCGGCTGAGTGCGCGCCTGGACAGCGAAGAAGCGCGTAGGGTCGACGCCCACGACCGTCAGCGCGCGGCGCGCGGCCTGCTCATCGTTGTTGGTGTACAGCGCCACCGGCATCGCGGACTGCAACCGGTCGAGCATGGCACGCGCGCCGGGAATTGGACGGGCCAACTCCGCGGCGCGGCGCTCTTCGGCGTCGATAAGGCCCCAAATACGGGCCCGCAGCGCATCGGCCCGCTCGGGCGCGCGCGTCGCCAACTCAAGCAAGGACGCCTCGAGCGGCTGCATGAACGGGCGCAGCTGACGCGTCATCCCCGCCCCTCGCAGCTCCAGCTCAGCAGCGGCGCGCAGGCCATCGGTGTCGAGCGGGAGGGTCAGCAGCACGCCGTCCATGTCGAGGACGGCGACCGCGTCAGGCGTCGACATCGGCGCCACGGACCAGCACCGGGCCGCAGTCCAAGGTGCGGATCCAGTACGTGTCGGGCTCTACCGGATCGATGAGGGGGGCGCCGGCGACCGCCTCACCAAAGGCCAGCTGCACCATCCACCACGGGAAGTTGCTGCCCGCCTCGGTGTAGAAGTGGATCGTCGTGCCAAAACGGCCGCCGTTGATCTCGGTGACCCGCGGCACCTCCTGTGCGTCTTCCTTGAAGTCCACGAAGAAGGCGCCATTGGGCTCTGGGCTCAGCACACGCAGCGCGCGCTCGCCGATGTCCAAGAGATCCGGCCGACTCACGGTGCGACTCACCGCCGGCGCGCCGGTGATGCCGCTGGGGCTGACGTGCGGGATGACGTACTCCAGCCGCTCTCGACATTGGCTGGCGATGAGGCGGCCGCGGTCGTACAGGCCCAACCAAGTCAGGTTGCGACCCGGCAGATACTCGCTCGCGATGAAGCCACCCCAGCCTTTCCAGTGGTCGACCCAGGCCCGGGCGTGATCCAACTCGCGGCACGGCAAGGACGCGACGCCGATGCCGCGACCAGGCACCCCACCGCCACGCACCCACACCGGCCGAGTCTGCAACCCGTCAAAACAGGCCGCCAAATCAGCCTCATTGTTGATCAGGGCCGTATAGGGAACGGGCACGCCCGCCGCTGCCAGGGCCTGGTAGGTGTCCCACTTGTTCTGCGCCGCGAGGATGACGGCGACCGGCGGCAAGTGCAGCCGCACGCCGAGCTGGGCGCCGTGGGTCGCCAGGGTGCGCACCTCCGAGGGGTGACTGGGCAGAATCATGTCGATGCGGTGCGTCGCGATGAGCCCGCGCAGCGCGTCGAGATAGCCTTCCAGGTTGGTCGCCGGGGGGATCAGCGCGCGCTCGTGGGTCAGACACAGGTGCAGGTGGTAGGGGTTGCAGTCACTTCCCAGCAGCCAGAGCTCCTCCGGCGCAGCCAGCAGGGAGCGGGTCAAATTGACCCCCATGGGCCCCCCGGCGCCGGTGATGAGGATGCGTTTGGGTTGCGCGGTGGTCATGCGGCGTCCGCTGTTGGAATGGGGCGATCGGGCAGGTGGGGCGCTGGCGTCAGCGACGCCTCAAGGGCGACCGCGCTCATGGCGATGACCCGCCGCGGGTCGACTGTCGCCAACAACGCCGCGAAGAGCGTGCCGATGCCCTTGCCTAGGTTGCGGCAGGACGCCTCGTGCTCGGGATCCCGCACGCGCTCCTTGTTGGTCTGGTAGTCGTCCAAGCTGGCGGTGTTCATGTAGAGGTGCACCGGGTGAAAGTTGAGCACCTTCAGGCCCGTCTGCTCCAAGCGCAGCGTCCGAATCTCGAACGAGTCGCCCATGCAGAAGCAGTGAACGTCGTCCTCCCAGTAGATGGGCAGCCGCACGAGGCCACCCCAGCCGACGAAGGGTACGATGTCGGCGTGGAGCAGCCGCAGGTCCGTCGAGAGGAACCCCATCCCAGCGGCGCGATACAGACTCAGCAAGCCGGAGTGGTAAAATAGCCCGTGCGCCCGCACGCCGACGGCGTCTTCGAACATGGCGTGGAGCGTCTTGAGGATCTCCGCCTGGTCGCCGCCGCGCATGAAGTTAGGGTGCAGGCCGACCTGAACGCCAGGCAGCGTCATCAGGTGGCGGACCATGGGGCTGTCGTGGGTGCACATCAGCGTGACGGGCAGGCGCGCGTGCTCAAGCAGCCCATACAGGTGCTCAAGCATGGTTTCCGTGGCCCAGTCTAGGTCGAAGCTCAAGCAGATGTCGGGAAGCACGGCCAGCATGGGCGGGACCCTATCTGTCCCGCCCGGGTACCACAAGCGAACGCCGCGTAGGCCTTGGTCATCGTTTCGTCCACCACGAAAAAAGACAGCGACCGAACAGCAGCATCCAGCAGGTCCGGGACGCCGAGCCGTTCCGGCGC
>CALENB010000342.1 GCA_937910235.1 uncultured Myxococcales bacterium
AGCGGGCGGGGTCTGATGACTACACTTAACACTTGCTTGCAAGTGTTAAGTGTAGTCATCAGACCCCCATCACTTCAGATAGCCGCCACAACGCAGGTCACCGTCGAGGACGTCTTTGCCACCCCTAAGGGTCGGGAACTGGGCGCGATCGCAGAGGCCGGCGAGCACATCGAGGATGAACGCTGCGCTGGCTTTGCGGTCTAGTCCGCCGGGCACCTGGCCTTTCATGTCGGTGCCTGGCTGGCCAGCGAGGATCTTGAACCACGCCTCGTACCCATTCGCCCGAGCAAACGCGCCGAGGCTGTAGTGTTGGTCGATCTTGATCCTCTGGCCGCGCGCCCCGTGGCAGCCAGCGCAACGCTGCCGAACCAGCGCCGCGCCGCGCGCCGGATCGCCGCCAACGTTGAGTGTGTAGTGCTTCGGTGCATCAGCCGACAAGGTCCAAATATCATCGGCCCGCGGCAACAGACCGGTGCGCATGGCGTCGATGAAGGTGACGAGCAGCGCGATCTCGGCCTCAGACATCACGGCACCCCAAGCCGGCACGCCGGGCGCCCCCATGCGCAACCAGGCCGCGAGCTGGGCGGGGGTGCGGGTGTCTGTCATCAAGTTCTCGGGCCGCACGGTGGTCTTGTTCTGGTGCTGCGGACCATAGATGCCGGCGGCGCCCTTGAGATCCCAACCCCAGAAACTCTTGAAGCGGTAGCCGTGCCCGGTGGTGTTGGGCACCACCTTGCCGTCGCCGTCGAGCAGCGTACCGTCGCCCCGCGGTCCACCGGATCCATCCGGCTTGGCGGCCGCGCTTGTGGCCTGAAAATCCGAGCTGGCGTACCACTTGTCGTAGAGCCGGCCGCCGCTGGCCGTGCTGGCGCCGCAGCCGCTGACCAGCAGCGCGACGATGAGGCCCACGATGCGCTTGGCGGTCGCTGTGGCGACGGATCGCGACGGGGATGAGGGTTGTGGAGCGCGGTGTGGCTGGTGCATGAGGAGACTCTGGCGTGTGAGGGCAGCGGACCGGGGGGGGCGAGGCGGCCGACTGTAGTCAGCCGCTGGCGCTGTCGCAATGTAGCGCTTGGCGTGCGCCTGCCCGACAGCCCGACAGCCCGAGCGGCAACGACGCGCGCCACAGGCACACCGACACTGGCACCCACCCGAGCACTGCGCTAGCCTGCGGCCGCCCAGGAGGCGCCGTGTCCGACCCGACCCCCACAACCCAAGCCACCGAGCCCCCCGTCCGCGGCGCCAAGCGCTGGTGGCCCGTCGTGGCGGCCGCGCTGCTGGTGCTGATCTCGCTTGGCGTGCGCAGCACCCACGAACAGCTGGCCGCCTTCGAGCGAGGCGTCGCGTTCGAGGCCGTCGCGCAACCCGAGGAGGCCATCGTCGCCTACCGCTGGTCGCTGCGCTGGTACACGCCGTGGGGCCCAAAACACGACGACGCCGCTGCTGCCCTGCGCCGCATCGCCGATGAGACGGCAGGAGCCCGGCCCGGCCGCGCGGTGCGTGCCCTCGACGCCCTGCGCTCGGGGCTGCTTGCGAGCCGCTCGCTGTATCAGCCCAACGCCGAGGCGCTCAACTACGCCAACCGCACCGTGCCGGCCCTGCTGGTGCGCGTCGCGGAGCGAAAAGGCGACAAACGCGACAAAAAAGCGCTGCTGACGCGGTTCACGGCGGACTACGCGCGGCCGGTCGGTGTCCCCGCCTGGCTGAGCGTCTTGGTCAGCCTGGGCTTCTTGGCCTGGATGTTCGGGCTCGTGATGGCTTGGCATCGCGGCGTGGGCGAGGACGGCCGCTGGCGCCGCGAGGGCTGGCCGTGGATCGGCGCGTCGGTCGCCGGCTTCATGGCTTGGGTCCTGCCCATGTGGCTCGGCTAGTGCCGACCGACGCCCTCATCGACGCCCTGATCGCCGATCTGCGCACCCTGGTCGCGTTCCCCACGGTCTCCTCGCGTCCGGTCACGGCCATCGCCGCGTTCCTCGCGGAGCGCTTCGAGGCGCTCGGTTTTGCCATCGAATGTTTTGACGACCCGACGATGCCGGGCAAGACCAACGTCGTGTGCACCATCGGACCGGCTGACAGCGACGGGCTGGTGCTCTCTGGCCACATGGACGTCGTGCCCACCGAAGGTCAGCCATGGACAGGCGATCCCTTTGTGGTGCGACAGCAGCACGATGGCCGATTGCTCGGGCGCGGCACCGCCGACATGAAGGGTTTCTTGGCGGCGTGCCTCAGCGGCCTCGCCAGCTTGGATCTGCGCCGGCTCAAGCGCCAGGTGATCTTGGTGTGGACCCACGACGAAGAGGTCGGCTGCCACGGCTCCGCCCACCTCGCCCGCACCCTGCAGGCGCTGGACCGCCGCCTGCCCTCGGCCTGCTGGATCGGCGAACCGACCGACTTTCAGATCTTGCGCAAACACGCCGGCCATGTCGGCGTAGAGGTCCGATTATTCGGCCGCGCAGCGCACTCGGCTTACCCAGAGCTCGGCGCCAACGCGGTGGTCGGCGCGAGCCGCGTCGTGGCGGCGCTGGACGCGCTGGGCCGGCGCTGGGCGACCCACGACAGCGGCGCCGGCGGTGAACCGACCGACCAACGCGCGGGCAGCTTCGCGGCGCAGGGCGTGCCGCTGAACGTCGGCAACATCCACGGCGGCACGGCCATCAACATCGTGCCCGATCGGTGCACGGTGCAGCTCGGTTTTCGGCCACAGCCCGGCATGGGCCACGCGGCGTTGTTCGCGGAGCTGCAGGCGTGTCTCGACGAGGTGCGCCTGCCGGATGGCAGCCGGCTAGAGAGCGAGCTGTTGCGGGTCACGCCGAGCCTGCTGACGCGCGCCGGCACCGATCTGCAGGGGCTGCTCGCCCGCCACGCCAGCACGCCGGACGTCGGCACCGCGGGCTACGCCACCGATGGCGGCAACTTGGTCGCGGTCGGCTGTGAACCCCTGATCTTCGGGCCGGGCAGCATCAAGGTCGCGCATCAGGCGGACGAATATGTGGCGGCTCAAGCCCTCGTCGAAGCGGCGCAGCAGGTGGCGGCGGTGGTCACGGCGCGGTGTCTCTAGCGGTCAGCGTGAGGCGAGCGGCGCGGTGTTTCTGACGGCGCGGCCACCTCTGACGACGCGCGCGCCGGCGACCCACACATCCCGCACCCACTCCGGCGTGGCCACAAACACGGCGGCTTCCAGCGGCGGCACCCCCTCAGCGGCCGGACGATCCAGGTCGATAGCGCAGCAGTCCGCCGGTTGGCCGATTCGCAGCCCCTCGCCAGCGCCCCCCAGCGCCGCCGTGCCATCGAGCGTCGCGGCGCGCAGCAACCGCGCCGCCAAGCCGTGCCGTACGCCCGGCGGGCTCATCACGTTGCGCCGACCCGCCAGCGCGCGGGCGTGCAGCTCCAGGGCGCGCGCCTCGGCGAACAGGTCGATCCGGGCGTGGCTGTCGCTGCCCAAGCAGAGCGACACACCCTCGCGCAGGGCGAGCGGCAGGAAGCCGTCGCCAAGATCAAGCTCGGTGCTCGGGCACACACAGACCCGAGCGCCAGCGCGGCGGAGCAGCGCGGGATCTCCCGGCTCAGGCCACGTCAGGTGCACCGCGGTAAAGCGCTGATCGACCAAGCCGGCGTCCGCGAACATCTCGAGCGGACCGCGGCCCCAAGCGGCTTTACACGCCGCCACCTCGGCCGGTTGCTCAGCGACGTGGGCGTGAATCGGCCCGTCAAAACCAGCCAACTCCGCCAGCCACGCCGGCGGCACGGCGCGAATGGAGTGCGGCGCGAGCCCGACGGTGACGCAGGCATCGCCGGTCTGGCGGAGGCGCGCGACGGCGGCGAGGGCTTCATCGGGCGACCGCGTCGCAAAACGGCGCTGCTCGGGCCGCAGCGCCTCGCCCACGCCACCAGCGCCATACACCACCCGCAGCAGCGTGATCCGCAGCCCCACCTCGCGCGCCGCCGCGATCACACGCCGCGCCAGCTCGTCTGGGTCGGCGTAGGGCTGCCCGGCCTGGTCGTGATGCAGGTAGTGGAACTCGCCGACGTGGGTGATGCCCGCCTCGATCATCTCGACAAAACACCGCCGGCTGACCTCGCTCACCGCCTCGGCGTCGAGCGCATTGGCGGCGCGGTACATCGCGTCTCGCCACGTCCAAAAATCACCGTGATCCGCGGCGCTCGTGGCCTGTCGCCACTGCACGTGGCCCCGAAAAGCGCGCTGAAAGGCGTGACTGTGGGCGTTGACGAGCCCAGGCATCAGCAGCGCGTCACCCAGATCTTCCACTGGCGCCGCGCCCGCGTTGCGTTCGGCGAGGGGCTCGAAGCGGTCGACGTCGACGAGCAGCCCATCGGCGCCAAACTGGAGCGCGCCGTCTTCGATGAGGGCGTGGCCGGTCCACAACCAGCGCGCGCGCAGCACCTTCATGGCATCCACCTACCGGTCATTTGGGCCACCTACAGGGAGATACGGGTCTGAGAACGCCAGTCACCGATGGCCTCCAGCGTCGCGCGCCGGCCATCACGCTGCAGGCGCGCGTCGACGTCGGCCGGCAGCGGCAGCGCCGCGGTGCCGTCGGGGCGCACATCCGCCTCGATCTGGTGGCCGTCGCCGAGGGTGAGCCGCAGCCGACCGGACGTGGCGGCGGTCGGCTGGCACGCCGCCTCGACACCCTGCTTTCTCAGCGTTTTCAGCCCAAGCGCGACCTCTGAGCGACCGAGGGAGCGTTGCTGCACCAGCGCGCCAACGAGCAAGGCAACGCCCGCCGCGGTGATCGCGCCGCCGGTGAACCAGGTGCGCTTGCGCGAGCCAACCGCGAGCTCGCCGTCGGTGGTGGTCTCCGGATTGAGCGCGGCGTAGGTCAGCACCGTCGCGCCGGCGCCAGCGATCAGCGCGCCCATCGCCCACTCCATGGCCAGCGACGGGCCGACGGCGCGGCGCTGCACGACACGAAACCCCTGGGCGCGCTGGGTCGTGAGCTGGCGGCAGTAGGACACGGCGCGCACGGTGACGTTGACGACGCCCGCGTCCCGCTTGGCGTCGAGCGCAAAACCCTTGCCCACCACTACCACACGATGCTGCGGCGCCTCGATGGGCGCCACGCGCAGGCTGCGGCTCACGGCGATCCGCGCGCAGCCGGGCCCGAGCGCGGCGCATCCCACCACCGCCAGCCACGCCACAAGCCGCGCTGACCGGGCTGATCGGGCTGATCGGGCTGTCGCCACTTGGGGGCGCGGCGCTGGGGCGCGCATCAGTACAGCTTCTCCAGGCGCGACCCGTTGTAGTAATGCGACAGGATCTGCGGAAACGTCTGACCCCGCTTCGCCCGGCCGTACGCGCCGGTCTGGTCGAGGCCGACCCCGTGACCGAACCCAGCGCCGCGAAAACGCCAAGAAACGGGCGCGCCGTCGCCGCCAAGCGGCCCCGGCGTCACCAGAAACAGGCTCGAGCGCAGCGCGTGAAAGGCGCGCCGGATGCGCAGCTCGCCCCAAATCCGGACCTTGCGATCATCGACCAGGGTCAACTCCACCTCGATGATTCGACCCGAGACGCCGCGTTTGAGGATGCGCAACGCGCGCACCGGTTTGTGCACGCCGACCTTGGCCATATGCGACCGAATCTCCGGCCAGGTGCGCGTCACGCTCCAGCGCAGCACCTTCTTGTTCTTGCCCGAGGCGGCGGCGAACGAGCGGTCCGGTCCGTCGAGCAGCGCCTTCACCGCGGCTTCGGTCGGCCCACCGGCGAGGTGATCCACGGCGCCCGGCTGCAGATCGGACCGCCCGCGCAAGCAGGGGTGCGGGTTCATGCGCCACGCGTTCTCGTTGTGCTCGGTGTGGCCGCCGCTGGCGGCGTGGTAAAACGTGTCGACCAAGCGGCCGTCTTGTCCCGTCAGCACCTGCCCGCGGGTGAAGTGCACGGCGGCGGCGATGCTCTTGGGGATGCGCCGCGCGCCGCGATACGCTTGGCAGTGCACCTCGGAGCAGATCGAGAACGGGTCGGAGCGATGGCGTAGGCCGACCTTGGCGAGCAGATCGGTGCGCGCGGCCACGGCCTGCGCACGCAGCGCAGCGGGCGGCGCGCTTGAGAAGATCTCCGCGGCGACCACGCCCTCCAGCAGGGTCTCGATGCGGACCTCGTTGACGACCGCCAGACCACCGCCGTCTCCCGGCACCACATACACTCGACCCGGCAGCAGCATCTGACGATCCGGGCCGGGGCCGTGGCCCACCACCGTCAGCTGCGCGCCAGGGGTCGCCGCCTCAAACCAGAGCACATCGGCCGCCCGCACCTCGGCCCCGGCGGCGGAGGTGGCCGACAACCGCGCGGTCGGCGGCTCGGCGAGTTCGGTGTGCACAAACACGTCCCGATGGCGCTCAGCGGCCAGGATCGCGGCCCGTTTGCGCGCGGCGGCGTCGGTGGGAAACGGCGTGTCGAGGCACAGCACCGTCGCGCGGGTGTCGAGCACACGCCCCTTGAGGCCGTACGTCGCGCCCATGCCACGTGGCCGAACGCGGTGGCCCCACGCCTTCCACGTCTTGATCACGCGACGCAAGGACAGCAGGTCATTGGCTGGCGCCCGCGAGACGGCGACCCAGTAGTCCTTGCGGCCCGGCTTGAGGTCCGTCGCGGTGACGATCAAGGGTTTGCTGCCCGGCAGGCGGAACTCGACGGAGCCATCGCCGGTGCCGAGCACCCGCAACCCACCCGGCGCGGACACTTCGATCTGCGTGCCGTGCTCAAAAACGCTGACGGGCAACACCGGATGGCCAGCGCTGTCGAGGCTCACAACGACCCGATACAGGCTGCGCGCGCGGTCCTCGTGGCCGAGCGGATCGGCCTGGGCCCAGGCGACAGTCGGCAACAACGTGGCGACCAGAATGGCGGTCAGGAGAAGCTGAAGGGCGCGCGGGGTTTGCAAAGACAGGGTGGTACTCCATACTTCGATGCGCTGCTTCATGTTGCGAGCGCTGGAACGGTCCATGGCATCAGTCCATCAACGCTATCGCATCATCGAGAAGATCGACGCCGGAGGTATGGCGGAGATCTATCGCGGCGAAGCGGTGTCCATCGAAGGCTTCGCTCGGCAAGTTGCGATCAAGCGCATCTTGCCGTCGATGTGCACCGACAAGAAGTTCGTGGCCATGTTCTTGGACGAGGCCCGCCTGTCGATGCAGCTCACGCACGCGAACATCGTTCAGATCTTCGACATTGGCAAGGCAGACGACACCTACTTCGTGGTCATGGAGCTCATCGACGGCTCCAATCTGCGACGCCTCATGCAGCGCGCCATCAACCAGGGTACCGAGTTCCCGATCGCCCTGGCCTGCTACACGATCATGGAGACGGCGAAAGCGCTGACCTACGCCCACGAGCGCACAAATGCGGCCGGAGAGACGCTCGGGATCGTGCATCGCGACGTCTCGCCGCCGAACCTGCTGCTCAGCAAACAAGGCGAGATCAAGCTCACCGACTTTGGTCTGGCCAAGGCCGCGAGTCACGCACAACAGACCGACGCGGGCGTGATCAAGGGCAAGTTCGCCTACCTGTCACCCGAGGTGGTCGAGGGCAAACCAGCCGACCCGCGGGCCGATATCTACTCTGCGGGCATCATGCTGTGGGAGATGCTGTGCGGCCGAAAGCTGTTCTCCGGCAAGACCGACATGGAGACCGTGGAGCTGGTGCGCAAGGGCCACGTGCCCAACCCGAGCGAGCTGCGCCCTGAGATCGACGCTGAGCTCGACCGCATTGTGCAGAAGGTGCTGGCCAAGAACCCGAAGCGTCGCTACCAGAGCGCGCGGGCCTTGGAGCAGGCGCTGTCGAGCTACCTGTACAAACACAACATGCCCGTGACGGCGTCGACGGTGGGCGATTTTGTCGTCTCGATGCTGACCACGGAAGAGGACGCCGAAGACGATGGCTTCGACGTCTTGGACGTGCTGCGCGACGAGCTGCGCGAGCTCGCCCGCACCGGCCACGTCGATCCCAACATCGGCCACCTGCCAGTGACCCCGGCGCAGCTGAAGACCCGGTCTCAGACCCAGCTCAACGTCGATGACATGTTGGCCGAGCTGCGCACGCTGCCGCTTGAGGACGTGGAGGGACAGGTCGACGTGAAGGCGCGCACCTCAATCGCCGATCATCTCGACTTCGGCGAATTCTCCGACGTCGAACAGGGCGGTGGTAGCGGCAGCTCTCGAATAGGCTGGGTTGTCGCCGCGATACTGGCCGCGGCGGCGGTTGCTGGCGCGGTCCTTGTGTGGCAGGGAGTCCTCTGAAGGGGATGATCCTAACGCCTTCGATGCACAACGAACCGTGACGGAGCTTCGCTCCTTGGAGTCTAGACATGAAGTTCTTCCTCGACACCGCTGATATCGAAGAGATCCGCCAAGCCAGCGCGTGGGGCATCCTCGACGGCGTCACGACCAACCCGACCCTCGTGGCGCAGACCGGCCGACGCTTCGACGACGTGAAGGCCGAGATCCTCGCGATGGTGAAGGGGCCGGTGTCGCTCGAGGTCACGGCGACGGACTACGAGGGCATGATGACGCAGGCCCGCGCGCTGGCCGCGGAAGGCGAGCAGGTGGTGGTGAAGATCCCGCTGACGCAGGCCGGTATTCAGGCGACGGCGACGTGCAGCCAAGAGGGCATCAAGACCAACGTGACGCTGTGTTTCTCGGCGAATCAGGCCTTGGTGGCGGCGAAAGCGGGCGCGACGTACATCTCGCCCTTCGTCGGTCGCCTCGACGACATCGGCAACCCCGGCATGGACGTCGTCTCCGATATCCTTGAGATCTACCGGAACTACGGTTTTGAGACTCAGGTGCTGGCCGCGTCACTACGCCATCCGACCCACGTGCTGGAGGCGGCACGTCTGGGCGCGCATGTCGCGACGATGCCGATCAAGGTGATCCAGCAGCTGTTCAAGCACCCCATGACCGATCTGGGCTTGGCGCGCTTCATGGCTGATTGGCAGAAGGTGCCGGAGTGACGGAAGCTGCCGGCGCCAAAAAACGACCGACACGTGGACTCGCTCGAGAGGTCAGCACCGACGCGACGCGGCGACGCGCGTGGTGGATTACACGGCTCTGTCTGAGCCTCGCCGCTGCGGTGGCGGTGTTGTGGCAGGGCGGCGTTGACCTCAGCGCGCTGTGGCTCATCTGGGGGCTGACGCTCGCCGCCTGGGTCGCCAGCATCCCCCACGTGCCGTTTCGACGGGCACGCGGCACCGCTGGGCTGCTCTGGATTGGGCTTGGCGCCTACACTGCGCTGCTGCTGATCCCGCTGCCGAGGGCGCTGGTCGCGGCCGTGCATCCTGCGGCGGTTCAGATCAGCGACGCCAGCCGCGCCGCGCTCGGCTATCCGGCGTTGGAGCGCTTAGCCATCGCGCTCTCGCCCGGCGACGCGGCGATGCAGGTCGGGCTCTACCTCGTCTGCGGCGCGTTTGCGGTGCTCTACGGTCACGGCTTGATGCTGCCGGATTCACGGCCCCGCACGGTGCGCGACGGCGATTGGGTGAGCTACCTGTGCGCGATCGCGGCGGCGCTCTGGCTGATGTCGTATGGCCGCTGGGTCTCCACGTCGCTGCCGGCCTCCCTGCGCGCAGCGCTGCGCAACTGGGCGCTGATCAACCCCAACCATATCGCTGGCCTATGCGTGGTCGGGGTAGCGTTCGCGATGGGCCGGATTCGGCGCAGCGAAGACGTCGTGCTGCGCAACGCCTACCTGTCCCTGGCGGTGTTCCTGGGTGGTACGGCCGTGCTGAGCGGCTCACGCGGCGGCGTGCTGGCCGTCATCTTCGTGGTCGCCGCGACCCTCGCGTCGATGAAGTTCAGCTGGCTCAGGACTCGGACGACCTCCGACGAGATCGCCCAGCGCAAACGGGTCGATTTCATGCTCAAGGTGCTGACGGCGACGATCGTGGCGGCGCTGCTCTCGATCCCGTTCATCGAAGCGGAGATTTTACCGAGCTTCGCGCACGGTTCCTCCGACGCCAAGCTGGAGCTCTTTGCGGTAGCCGGCGAGCACGTCGAGGCGGGCTGGTTGCTCGGTCAAGGCCCAGGCGCCATCCCCGTTACGCTTGGGATCGCCAGGGCGACGACAGTCAAGCGCGCCGACTTCACCGAGAACCTCGTGCTTGAGCGCTTCATCGATCAAGGATTATGGGGCTCCGTGCCCTTTTTTGCGGTCCTGACGTGGCTCATGGTCAGCATCTTGGTGACCCAGAAACGCGGCGGGCCCGGGATCGCACCATGGCTCGCGTGCGCCGGTCTGCTGCTGCAGAATCTCGCCGATTTTTCGTTGGAGATCGCAGGCGGCCTGCTGCTCTTTCTCGTCGCGGCGAGCCAGGCCGAGCGGCTTCGGACGGCGACATCGCGCTCGCACCGTAGGCGCGAATCGAGCACAAAACGCGCGCGTATGCTGGTGCTGGGGACGACGCTGGCCGCGTTGCTGCTCGCTGGCGTGGCGCTGGCCAGCGCCAACGACGCGGTGACCCGATCGGCGCGCAGCCAGCTGGGTCCCGTCGATCTCGCGACCGGAAAAGCGCTCGTGGCGGACAGGTTTGGCCACGATCATCACGCCTTCTTCATGCTGTGCCGCAAAGCCGCAGAGCAACGCGCCTACAAAGACGCCTTCGGGCTCTGCAGTCGGGCGCTCGATCTGTGGCCATCCTCAGAGTCGGCGCGGGTCGTGCGTTTCGCGGCTGGGCTCGACGCGGGCATCGATCGACATCTCACGAGTGACCTCGTCGCGCTGCTGCAAGGCTCCAGGCAGATGCGGGAGCGCACACTGGACATCTGTCTGCGCCAGCCGCGCGCCGAGGCGGCCTTGCACGATGCGTTAGCGGCGGCGCCGGCGACGTCGTATGACGTGGGCAAGTACGTCCTGACGCGACGACCCGATCTGGTCGAGGGGCTCGCCATTCGCTTGCGCGAGGCCCATCCCACGCAAGTCCATGGCATCGAGGTGCTGCGAGGCGAGCTCTACATGCGGCGCAACCACCTGCGGGAAGCGGACCGGATCGCGACGACGCTGCTGGGACAACCGGGGCTCGCCGCGCATGGCTGGGAGCTGCAGGCCCAGATTTACGAGCGCGCGAAGCGCTACAAGGAGGCGTTGCCGCTCTTTGGGCTGGCCTGCCAGAGCCTGCCGCACGGCCACCGCTCCTGCATCTCCGCGATGCGTGTCGCCATGCACGGGCTGCCGGCGAACGCAGCCCTGCGCTACATGCGGCAGCACTTTGTGGGGGTGCGAGGCAACGCAAGTCGCGAGCACGAATACTGGCTGATGTTGGGACAGGTGTTCTTCAAGAAAGGCGCCTACGAAGACGCGGTCGCGGCGGCGCAGCGGGCGCTTGGTCTCCGAAAAGGGGCGCCTGCGGCGCTCGCGCTCGCGGCGACGGCGCAGCTCCGAGCGGGAGATTGGCGATCAGCCGTGCGGCTGCTCGAGCAGCTGCCGAAGACGGGTGAGTGGGCCAAGACACGCGTCGATCTCGCCAACGAAGTCAGCGAGACGCGCCGGTCCGGTCGCCTCTAGCAGCCGCCGACAATAGCGGACCAAACCGGCGGAGATTGACACGCCGCGTCATTGCCGTTAACCAACGGCGTCACTTCGGGGTCTGGCCTCGTGGAGACATCCCGGCAGCAGGTCTTTGTCGGACCTACTGTGCAGTCTGGCTCGAGCGCGACGCACCGCAGCGCAACGGGCACGTCACTCACCCCGACCGAAGGAGTTTCCGCCATGAAGATCCTCGTGACCGCAAAACGTGTCACCGATCCGAACGCCAAGCTCGTCATTGATGACGACGGCTCATGGATCGACGATGACGTCGAGTACATCTTGAATCCATTCTGTGAGAACGCCGTCGAGTGCGCGCTGCAGCTGGCCGCGGACCACGACGCCGAGACAATCGCCGTCGGGATCGGCGACGAAGAAGTGCAGCGCTACATCCGCCAGGGCGCCCTGGCGCGCGGGATCGATCGCGGCATTCACGTCGAGGCCGACGAGCAGGAGCTCGACAGCGATCTGATCGCGAAGATCTTGAAGGCGCTCGTCGAGAAGGAGTCGCCTGATCTGGTTGTGTTGGGCAAGCAGGCGGTGGACGGAGACAGCAATCAGGTCGGCCAGCTCTTGGCTGAGATGCTGGGCTGGCCGCAGGCGACGTTCGCCTCCGACGTGAAGATCGAGGGCGACGAGGTGATCGTCACGCGCGAGGTCGACGGCGGCCTGGAGAAGCTGGCCGTCACCCTGCCGGCGGTGATCACGGCGGACCTGCGCCTCAATGATCCGCGCTACGCCTCGCTGGCTGGCATCATGAAGGCCAAACGCAAGCCACTCGAGGAGCTGGAGCTCGACGATCTCGACCTAGACGGCGAGGAGCCCAAGGTGCGCGTCGTCAAGCTGCATGAGCCCACTGGCCGCTCGGCTGGTGTGTTTGTCGCAGATGTCGACGAGCTGATCCTGAAGCTGACCACGGAGGCCCGCGTCCTCTAAGGCCGCGCTGCACACCCACGCGGGCGTACGCGCCCACACCCTCGGAGAGGAGATCATCATGAGTAAGATCCTCGTCATCGCAGAGTACGTCGACGGAAAGGTCAAAAAGGCCACCCTCACGACGCTCGACATGGCTCGTCAGCTCGCCGCCAAGAAAGGCGCCAGCATCGACATCGCAGTGCTCGGTAGCGGCATTGGTGGCATCGCCGACGCGCTCAAGGGCTACGGCGCAGGCACCATCTACGTCGCCGACCACGCCGATTTGGCCCACGCCCTCGCCCCGACCTGGGCGAAGGTCATCGCGGATATCGCCGAAGAAGCGGGCGCTGACGTCATCGCAGCGTCCGCGTCGACGCTTGGCAAAGACATCCTACCCCGCGTCGCGGCGCGCCTCGAGGCCGGCATGGCCAGCGACGTCGTCGCCGTGGTCGACACCGACGACGGCCCCGGCTTCCGCCGCCCGATGTGGGCTGGGGCGCTGCTCGCTGACGTCGTCATCGACACGGATACCTGGGTCGTCACAGCCCGTGGTTCTGCGTTCGACGCGGCAGCTGAGAGCGGCGGCGAGTCCGCCGTTGAAGCCTTCGACGCGGAGCCAGAGTTGGCGAGCGCACGCACGCGCTTCGTCAGCTTTGACGGCACCAAGAGCGACCGACCGACCCTCGACGAGGCCGACATCGTCGTCGCCGGCGGTCGCGGGTTGAAGTCGGCTGAAGGCTTCGCGCAGGTCATCGAGCCGCTCGCTGACGCCGTTGGCGGCGGTATCGGCGCCTCGCGCGCCGCGGTGGATGACGGCTTCTGCCCCAACGACTACCAGATCGGTCAGACCGGCAAGGTCGTCGCGCCGCAGCTCTACTTTGCCGTGGCCATCTCAGGCGCCATCCAGCACCTGGCGGGGATGAAGAACTCGAAGGTCATCGTCGCCATCAACACGCGCGATGACGAGCCGATCCACAAGGTGGCCGACTACTCACTGGTCGGGGATGCGTTCACCGTGGTCCCCGAGCTCTGCGCCAAGCTGGCCGCGCTGAAGGGCTGATCCTTCGGCCTCTGGGCGATGTCTGGTTCCGAGCGGGGCCGCCTCCGAAGTGGGGGCGGCCCCGCTGCTTTTTTGCCATGGCGGGCAGAAGCTGCTGGCGACGATTGGATCGGTTTGGCAGCTGATGCGTCGACATAGAGCGGCGGCGCTGTACGGTAAGGCGCTGTACGGTAGGCGCTGTGGGCAACGAAACGGGGGGGGGCAGATGCGGATGCGCGAAGGACGCTTCAACGGCGGTCATGGCCACGCTGCGGGGCTGGCGGCGACGAGGCTGGCGGCCGCGGGGCTGGCGGCGGCGGGGCTCACGGCAGCGATGGTGCTGGTGGCAGCGCGTCCGGCCTTGGCCCGTGCGCCCGAGAACGGCGCGATGCGGCCGGGCGCTGGCTCGGAGGGCGCGATTCCGGCGGATTTGCTGGCCGCTGGCGAGACGCTGACGATCGGCGTTCAGACCGCCGATCCGGGCTACCCGCTCGATGGCCTCAAACGCGAGATCGCCGCCACGGGCAAGGTGCGCTGCGCGAAGGTGCCTATGGTGCGTTACAAGGGCGACGTCGTGCGCTACCACCATCCGGTCTTGATTTACGTCGGTTTTCGGGACCGGCTGCGGCGGTTTGAGGCGGTCGTCAAGCAAACCGCGATCGACATCTACGGCCGCGCTCCCCGCCAGATTCGCCACATCGGCACGTACAACTGCCGCCGAATCGGCCTCTGGCCAACGCTGCTGAGCGAGCATGGCATCGCAAACGGCATCGATGTCGCCGGCTTTGACTTCGGTCCGGCACCCCGGCGAAAGCCTGGGACCCCAGGTGTGGCCGTGCCGCGTGCGCTGCGCCGGCCGTTCAAGGTCCGGATGCTCAAGCACTGGCACGCCCCGACCGGCGTCGCGCATAGCCATCACCGCCGCTTTCTTCGCCTCCTAGCGGCGCGGCTGGTGCAGCGGCGCGACATCTTTCGGGTGTTGCTGGGGCCGTCCTATCCCGGCCACAACAACCACTTTCACTTCGACGTATCGCCGTGGCGGCTCGTGCAATTGTGAGCGCGATGGAACAGCCACGAACGGCCAAGTGTTGACGCCGGGCGCGGGAAGTGGACAACTCCGCGCGGGCGCCTGATTCTGGGCGTCTGGCGAGACTCCTTCTCGCTGCGCAAGAGGACCATCATGCCGCACGCCAGCCGCTTTTTTCGCTACGCCACTCTGCTGGTGTTGATCACAGGCCTCGGAGGGCTCACGGCGCTCACAGGATGTGGACCGGGCTACCTCGACAAGGGCAAGCGTGTCACGGCGACTGAGTCCAACAAGACGATCTACAACGTGCTGAAGGCGTACCACAAAGCGATCGAGGATCGGGACGTGGCGACGCTCAAGAAGATGACGAGCAAGCGCTACTATGAAAATGGCGGCAGCACAGACACCGACAAGGACGACTACGGCGTCGACCGGCTGAAGAACGACGTGTTGCCGCGGCTGCGCGACAACGTCAAACGCGTCACCTTCAGCATTCGGCTGCTGGCGATCCGGATCGACGGGGCCGAGGCGGAGGCGGACTACGAGTTCATCGGCCGTGTGCTGCTCAGCGAAGGTGGCAAGGAGAGCTACAAGGCCTGGCGGGACTTCGCCCAGATGAAGCTGATCCGCGAGGAAGGCGACTGGAAGATCGCGCGAGGGATGTAGTGTGAGTCGAGGCGCGTCAGTCGGAGCTGTTCTCAGGGCCGTGAGCTTTCCGACAGTCATCGTGGTGACCGTGATCGCGCTGACCGCGATCGCGCTGGGACCGGGCGCAGCGCACGCCGTCGCCATCAAGGACATCGTCCGCGAGACACCGCAGCAGCGGGAAGCGCGGGATCAGCTGCTCGTCGGCAACCACGCGGCGGTGGTGGCGCTGCTGTCAGACGCGGCGCTGAAGACGCGCAAACGCACGGCGCAAGAGAGCGCCTTGCTGGGCCGCGCGCTGACGGGGCTGGGCCGCGTCGCGGAGGCGCGGGCGACCCTCACGGCCTGCACAACCAAGCCAGAATGCGCCCTGACCTTCGGCGAGATCGAGCTGCAGGTCGGCGATCGGCGGGCAGCGCTCCGGATTCTGGGTGCGGCGTTCAAGCGGTATCCGAAGCACCTGCAGATCCGCGTCGCTTTTGGCGCGGCGCTCTATGCGGTGGGAGAGGGCTATCAGGCCCGGCAGCTGCTGGATCCGCTCGCCGATCTCTACGCGGCGCGCGAGGTGACCGGGTTCGCCGATCAGATCGCCGTCGCGCGGTCTCTGGCCCTCAACGGATTTTTCAAGGACGCCAATCAGGTGCTGGCGGACGCGAGTGAAGCGGTGGCGGATCGGCACGAACGCAAGCTCGTGGAGATCACGTGGGCGCAGCTGTTTCTGTCGAAGTTCAACTTTCGCGACGCAGACGTGGGGTTTCGCAAAGCCCTGAAGATCGATCCGGGCAACGTCCCGGCGATCGTCGGCATGTGTCGCATCGACCTGGACAGTGACCACGCGCCGCGCAAGGCCAAGAAACGGCTCGACACGGCGCTGAAGCACGCGCCCACCGATCCACGCCTGCTGAGCCTGCGCGCCGAGGTCGCCCTCGTTGATGAAGACCTGCCCGCCGCCCGGGCTTATCTGGCGCTCGCGCTCAAGAGCAGCCCCAGGCATCGCGACGTGCTGGCTGTGCTGTACGCCACGTGCAGAGTGGCGGACGACAAGCGATGTGCGCAAAAAGCCCTGAAAACCAGCCTCAAAGTCAACGCGCACGACCCCCTGCCTCACCTCGTGGCGGCGCGCTATCTGGAGGCCGGCCACCGCTATGACCTCGTGCTGACTGAGCTCAAGTCCGCCTTGAAGCGCGACCCGGACAACGCCGAAGCCCACGCGGCCTTGGGGATGAGCTACGCGCGCCTCGCCGACGACAAACGCGCCTTCGCGCACCTCGACACGGCGTTTCGAACCGACGGCTACAACGTGCGCACCGCCAACGTGCTCAACGTGCTGTACGACGGCGTGCTCAAGCACATGGTCCTGCTGAAAGGCGAGTTTGTGGACCTGCGGGTGCATCGCAAACATCGCCAGGCGTTGGAACGAACGGTGCTGCCTTTTCTGCAGGAGAGCTACGAGATCTTGGCGAAGAAGTACGGGATGACGCCGAAGCAGCCGCTGCGGGTGGAGATCTTTCCCACGAGCGAGCAGTTCAGCGTGCGGACCGTCGGCCTGCCGCAGCTGGGCGCACACGCGGTGTGTTTTGGCCACCTCATCACCAGCCGCTCGCCGACCGAGAAGCCGTTCAACTGGAAGATGGTGCTGCACCACGAGATGGCGCACGTCTTCCACATCCAAGCGACCGACGGCCGTGTGCCGCGCTGGCTGACTGAGGGGCTGGCGATGATGGAGAGCGTCTGGCTCGATCCGCGCTACCACATGCGCATGGAGCGGCGCGCCTACGACCGCCTCAAGGCCGGAAAACTCGCGAAAGTGCGGACTTTTAACCTCGCGTTCTCGCAGGCGCGGAGCATGCAGGAGATCATCGACGCGTACTATCAGGCCATGAAGCTGACGCGCTACCTGAGCGATACGTACGGCTTTCCGAAGGTCGCCAAGCTGGTCGCGGCGCACAAGTCGGGCAAGCCGACGACGGCGCTGGTGAAGCAGGTGCTCGGCGTCACGGCGGAGCAGCTCGACGCCAACTTCGCGACGTGGCTCGGCACGCATCTGGCCCGGTTCGACCGGGACTTTCATCCGACACCGGAGACGATTCACCTGGCGCTGAAGGGGAAGAACGCCGCGACGAGCAAGGACCCGTCGCTCGTGGCGCTGCATCAGGCCATGGTGGCCCTCAAGCGAGGCAACGCGGCGGAGGCCCAGCGGCTGCTGGAGGGCGCGGCGAAGCAGGTGATGGCCGGCAAGGGGACCGTCAGGGATAGTCACCAGTGCACCATCGGCTATCTGCTCGCGGACCTCGCGCTGGCGAAGCGGGATTGGCGGACGCTGGCGGCGATGACCGGGTCGCTGGTGCGGGAGCCGGCGTGTGACGGCGTGCGGCAGCGGCTCCTGTTGGCGCGGGCGCTGCGGGCGAGCGGCAAAGATCGCGGTGCGGAGGTTTTGCACCACCTGGGCAAGGCGGCGGAGATTGACCCCAAAGACGTCGCGGTGAAGCGCCTCTGGCTGGCGTCGCTGCCGAAGGACGCGCCGGAGGCCGAGCGGCGACGGTTGATGCGGGAGATCTTGGCGCTGTCGCCCAACGAGGCCGTGATGGGGATGCGACTCGCCGCGCTGGCGTGGCGGCGACTCGGACCAGCGGTTGGACTCGACGCTGGCGAGGCGATCGCGGCGACGCCCCGCACGGCGGCGACGGTGCTGGCCGCGGCGAGGCCAACCACGGCGGCGCCCAAGCCTGTGGTGCCGGCCTCAAAGCCCGTGTTGCCAGCCTCAAAGCCCGTGTTGCCAGCCTCAAAGCCCGTGTTGCCAGCCTCAAAGCAGGGCAACACCGGCACAACCCAAGCGACGACGCTGACCGCGACGGAGCGTGCCGCGCTCGTGCGCGACGTGAAACGCGGCGCCGATCAACTCGAAGAGACCGTGCCGCACAGCTTTCAGCAGGCCCTCTGGGAGGCGCGCAGCGCGGTGGCGACAGGCGCGCTGAAGATGTCGCTTCCGGCCTATCGCATCGCCGCCACGCGGGCGAGGGACAAGCAGCACCGGCGGACCGCGTGGTGTGAGCTCGCCACCATCGCCAAGCGCGCCAACGCCAAAGACGCGCTCGGCGAGGCCACACGTCGGTGCCAGGCGGAGCGCTAGATGCACGACGGCATGACCGATCCTGCCTCCAACCGGCTCTCCCGACTCGGCTCACGGCTGACCGACTTCACCATTCGCTGGGTGCCGGACGCCTGGGTCGTGGCCGTGCTGCTGACCGGGGTGGTGTGGGCGCTGGCGGTGTTGGCCGCCGATGTGCCGATGTGGACGGGCGATCAGCCGCTGCCGCTGTGCGCCAAGGCGAAGTCCTGCGGCGCTTTTGATGCGTGGTCGGGCGGGATCTGGCGGCTGCTGAAGCTGACGTCGCAGTTCGCCCTGGCCCTGGTCACGGCGCAGGCGTGCGCGACGTCGCGGCCGCTGCACGCGTTGATGAATCGCCTCGCCGGGCTGGCCAACCCGGACCGACCGCGGCAGGCCATCGTGCTCATGGCGCTCTTCTCGGCGAGCACGGCGTACCTGAATTGGGCGGTGAACCTCGTGATGTGCGCCACGTTTGTGCCCATCGTGGCGGCGCGCAACCCCAAGACCGACTTCCGCCTGCTGGTGGCGACGGCCTATCTCGGCATCGGGGTGGTGTGGCACGCCGGGCTGTCAGGGTCTGGGCCGCTGGT
>CALENB010000343.1 GCA_937910235.1 uncultured Myxococcales bacterium
AATCACAGGCAAGGACTCGCTGTCCCATGTGATGCAGAAGCTGAACGCGCGGATGACCGCCGTCGGCGCACGGATGAAGCGGGTCGGGCGTGGCATTGGCGCCCCGTTTAGGGTGGCGGCTGCCCCGCTGCGCATGCTGCACAGCGGCGTGACCAAGCTGGCCAGCGGCATGCGCAGCCTGATGCGTGGCATCGGGTCGGTGTTGCGGCCCATCGCTGTGCTCGGTGGGGCGGCGGTTGCTGCGGGCATCGGGGTGATACGGCTCGTCAGCGGCACTGCCAAGGCCGGAGACGAGCTGGGCAAACTAAGTCGTCAACTTGGCTTCGGTGTCGAGGAGCTTCAGGAACTCCAGTTCGCCGCTGAGCGATCGGGCGTGCCAGTCGATATGTTCGCAATGTCGCTGCGCCAGTTTGCCACCCGGGTGGGCCAGGCCAAGGTAGGGATGGGCGAACTGCGCACCTTCCTGAAAACCACGCCCAAGAGCTTCCAGGCGGCCATCAAGGGCGCGAATAGCACAGGCGAGGCGTTTGAGCTGGTCATCGCGGCGATCAGCAAGATCGACGACCCCTTGAAGCGCGCCGCCCTGGCGGGCAGGTTCTTCGGCGAGGAGGGCGTCAAGCTGACCCGCATGGCGGAGGGCGGCGTGGTGGGCCTGCGTCGCCTGCGCGATGAGGCGCGCGGGTATGGCGTGATGAGCGAGGCCGCGACGAAACAATCAGAGGGCTTCGTCGATGCGCAAACCAACCTGAAGCAGGCCATTGGCGGCGTGAAGATCGCGCTTGCTTCGTCGCTGCTCCCGGTCCTGCAGCCGGCCATTGAGCGACTCACAGAGTGGGTGCGCATCAACAGGGAGCTGATTGCCCAGCGCGTCAGCAAGGTGTTCCGCAAGATGGGCGAGGCGCTGAAAACTGTAGACTGGTCGGCGTTCGCGGTGGGCATCGAGAACGCGTTGGTGCTCGGGATGGATCTGCTAACTGCCTTCGGAACCATCGTGACAGGCGTACTCAGCGGAGACATGAGCGAGGCGGCAAAGGGGTTCACGCGGGCCTGGGAAACGATCAAGCCGTTTGTCGTGCAGATGCTCGCGTGGTTGCGCAAGCGGCTTGGCGACTTCGCCAAGTGGCTCGCCTCGGACTTCAAGCACATGGTCCAGAACGCAGTGCTGGATAGCCTTGAGGCCCTGAACCCGTTCATGGGCGGAGGGCTCGGCCTGTTCGGCGGCGGCAAGGTGCCCTGGCAGGGCGTGCCAGGGATGGGCGCCCAGCCCCCGCAATCCAGCGGCGTGCCCACAGTGCAGCCGAGCGGGCGCCCCATGACCCTGTCCAGCAACATCCGCATCGACGCGTCTGACCAGCTGCTCAGGCTGCTGAACATCAGCGGCGCAGGGGTGCAGACGGTGGCCGGTGGCGGCATGCGCATGGCCGACGCTGGCCGCAGCGGTGTGGCCTGATGGCGTGGCAGGACCGACTGCGCCGCCCGTCGTTCCGGGGCGTGCCGTTTGAGGTCGAGTCGTCTGACCTGGAGGGCGGCCGGCGCCTGGTGGTGCACGAGTTCCCGCAGCAAGACAAGCCGTACCCAGAGGACATGGGGCGGGCCAACCGGCTGATCACGATGCAGGGGTTCGTCGTCGGCGACGATTACTTCCGCGCGCGCAACCTACTGATCGAGGCCCTTGAAACACCCGGCCCCGGCACTCTGGTCCACCCCCATTTCGGCGAGCTGACGGTCAGCGTCGACCACTACCGGGAGACCGAGGGCCGGGTCAACGGGCGGACGGCCACGTTCGAAATGTCGTTCATCGAGAGCGGCGAACACGAGTTCCCGGTCTCGTTTCTGGCCCCGGCTGCCGTGCTGCAGGCGTCGGCACTGGACTCCATCACCGCGTTCGGTGCGGCGTTTGTGGCGGCCTGGGAGACGTCGGCGCCGGCGTGGGTGCTGGACGCTGGGGCCGATGCCATCGACTCGGTGGTCAGCCAGATTCGCGCGGCCGTGCTCGGGCCCGTGGCTGCCGCGTCAAGCATTGTTGCCGACATCACAGACGCGCTCGACACGATCACCGCCGCATCGTCCAGCCTGGCAGCTCTGCCCGATGATCTGGTTACCGCGCTGCTCGGTGTGATGGACCAGGTACAGAGCATCGGCCCCGACGCCCTGCGCACGTTCGTTGACCTGGCCGGGGACGCTGGTGCTGCCGATGTGCCGGCCACCGGGGGCACTGCGGCCAACGCCACGGCCGCGGCCAACGAGACGGCGCTGAACCGGTACCTAGTGCGGGGCGCGCTGGCCCAGGCGTGCGCGGCCATCGCCAGCACCACGTTCGACAGCTACGACAGCGCCATCGCAACGCGGGACACCCTGGCCGACATGATGGCGGCAGAGGATGCGGCGGCCGATGGCCCGTCGAACCTGGGCGAGCTCCGCGGGGCCTTGGTCGAGGACCTGACCGCGCGGGCTGAGGTGCTGGCCCGCGTGCGCAGCCTGACCCCAGTGGCGCCGCTGCCGGCTGCCGTGCTGGCCCACCAGCTTTATGGCGATGCGTCGCGAGCCGATGAGATCACCGACCGCAACGCGCTGGCTCACCCGTCGTTCGTGCCGTCTGGCCCGGTGCTGGTGCTGAGCCGATGAGCCTGCCCAGCCCCCCGCAGTTGATCCGGCCCGCTGGCACCTCAAACGAGGACGTCACGCTGCTGGTCAACTCGCGCACGTTCCGCGTGTGGCAGCACCTCGAGTTGACGCGGGGCATCGAGCAGGCGGCGGCCACATGGGGCGTGCAGGCCACGGCCCGCTGGCCCGACGAGTCCAACCCGATTCGCATCCGGCCGCTGAGCGACGTCAATCTGTACCTCGGTGAGGACCTGGTGGTGACCGGGTTCGTCGACACTATATCGCCCAGCTACTCGGCGCGAGACCATGCGATCCAGGTCACTGGCCGCTCGCGCCCTGGGCAGCTGGTGGACTGCTCGCACGTGGACGCCGGCCCGCAGTTTCGGAACCAGACGCTGCTACAGATTGCCCGCGCGCTGGCGGCCCCCTACGGAATCGACGTTCGGGCGCCGGTGGACACCGGGGCCCCCATCCGCCGGTTCGTGCTGGAGCCCACCGAGACCGTGTTCGCGGCCATCGAGCGACTGGCCCGGCTGCGCCAACTGCTGGTCACCGACAACGCGGACGGCGATCTGGTGCTGACCAAGGCGGGCACCACCCGCGCGATCGGTGCGCTGGTGTGCGAGGCCGGGCCAATCTCAGCGCTGCCCCGCTACGGGCCGCGCGGAAACATCCTGAGCGCGTCTGCCAGCTTTGACGGCTCCGTGCGCTTCTCGGAGTACCTGTGCCGCTCGCAGATGGTCCCGTCCGACAGCACGTTCGGCACGCCGGCCAGCGAGACGGCAGGCAGCGAGACGGACGACGGGCTGGACCTGCGCCGCGTGCTGCGCATCAGTCCCGAGGGACCATCGGATAACGCCACCTGCAAGGCGCGTGCAACGTGGGAGGCCGCGCGCAGGGCTGGCCGCAGCGTGTCCTACGAATGCACGGTGCAGGGCTGGAGGCAGGCCAAAGACGGTCCGCTGTGGGAGCCCAACCAACTGGTATCGCTGGACGACCGGATCATCGGGCTCGAGGCCGAGATGCTGATCACGCAATGCACCTACACTCTCGGGCTCGACGGTAGCCGGTGCACGCTGACGCTGGCCATGCCCGCGGCCTACGAGCTGGAACCGCCGCGCAAGGTCCGCACTGGAGGCCGGCGCGGTACCGCTGTTGGCGCGTGGAAGGAGCTCGACGGCCCACTTCTTCCGGAGGCCGTGAAGTGAACCACACCGCGCTATCATGGCTGAACGGGAAAATCGCCGGACTGTTCGGCATTGGCGTGGTTGCGCGCACGGACGACACGACGGCGGGGCAGCAGCTCCAGGTCCGCGTCCTACAAAACGAGACCCTCGATGTTGAGCACATCCAACCATACGGCCTAACGTCCGTCCCCCTGCCCCCCTCGGCGGATGGAACGGGGGCCGAGGTGGTCGTGTACTTCATCGGGGGTTCTCGCTCAGGCGGGGTCGCGTTGCAGGTCGGCGATCGTCGCTACCGGCTGACGGGGCTTGAGGACGGGGAGGTTGCGCTCTATGATGACCTCGGGCAGATGGTCCACCTGACCAGGACGGGAATCGTGATCAAGGCGCCGCTGGCAGAGATCGGAACGGGAGCCGTGCTCACCGCGGCCAACGGCGTGGTCACTGGCACGGCGTTCGATCCGTACACCGGGCAGACCCAGTTCGCCCTGGGCAACGCCAGCAGTGTAGTGAGGTCCGAGTAATGCCCGTCGACCCCAACGCGCTGGCGGTAGACTGGAAGACGGCCATCGACGGCGAGGCGGCGTTCACCCCGCCAGAGACGATCAACGACTACAGGACGCGGCTCAAGTTGGCGGAAGCCACGGCCATCGCCCCCTACATGGGCGGCGGATTCCCGCGCACCCTGGAGTCCGTGACCGACTGGTCAACGGCCATCGCTGGCGGGTGGACCTACCTGGCTCCGTCCAGCAATGACCAGCTGACCCGGGCTGGGGCCAACCGAGCGGTTACGTTCGCGGCCGGCGGGATGACCATCAAAACGAACCACGTGGACAGCTACCCGATCGACGACAACTGGACGGCGCCCATTGGGGTCTCGCGTCCCATCGATGACGGGACGGTCACATGGAGCATCCACATAGACAGCCTGGCCAAGCACACCAGCTTGGTAGGCGGTACGTCGTGGGGCCTGCGCACTGGCATCTACTGGGGCGCGCCCGACACCATGGGCGCATGGGCAGGGACCGGGTTGTGGTACAGCAATGCAGCGGCTGGCACTGCTGGCGACCCGAAGTGGAGGGCGTTCAAGGAGGGCAAATTGCCGAACGCCACCATCGCCGCGGCCTGCCCGTTTCATTTGATCTCGGCCGCTGCCACGCCTGCCGACGTGTATCTGCACTGCGAGTGGAGCGAGGAGAACGGGTTCAAGGGTTGGTGGTCGCCGGACGGCACGACGCTGACTGAGGTGGGCGGCGGCACGGTGCCCGCTGGCTACTGGGACCCGCTGGCGTGCACCACCACCACGGAGGGCGGGCTTGGCGTGCAGGCGCGGCCAGCCGGCCAGAAAAGGGGTGTACATCGTCGCGGGCTGCAACTTCAACATCCCGGCAGTGGCCAACTCGATTGAGGCCCGCGTGGTCTCGCTGGACGTGGCCTGATGGCTGTCGCCTCCTACTCGTTCCGCTACGACGGCCAGCAGATGACAGTAGCCGGGACCACGCTGTTCGACCCGTTGCCCCCCGCAGACAAGCCGTTCGGTCTGTTCGTCACGCTGACGCAGCTGGTCATGGTGTCCCTGCTCAGCGACGCACGCGCGGCGGCCGGCGACACGCTACCCGACACGAGCGGCGACCCCGTAGACCGCGGTGGGTGGTGGGGCGATACCTACTCAGGCGAGGTCGGTTCGGCCGGCATCGACGGGGACCGGTGGGGTTCGCTGCTGTGGCTGCATCGCCGGTCCCGCGTGCGGGTCGAGACGGCGCAGCAGGTCCGCAGCAGAGTAGAGAGCGCGCTCGCGTGGCTGGTCAGCGACGGGCTGGCCGAGCGCGTGGACGTGGAGACCCAGCGCGTCGAGGTGGCCAGCGGCCGGCCGTACATCGCCATCGGCGTTGACGTGGTGCAGGGCGAGTCCACCCGATACGCGGGGCTGTGGGCATGAGCGCTCGCGACCAGATTACGCTGGAGAGCGCTCCGGCCCTGATCGGCCGGGCGGCGCGGGACTTCGTGGGCCGGACTCGCAGCGCGGCCCTGTACATCCGCCGCCACCCGCTGCGCCCTGTGGTCTGGGCGCTGGGCCTGGTGCACCGGGATTTCGTGCAGTTCGCCCGATGGACGCTGACCAACGTGCTGCCAGACGAGGCGACGGACGACCGGTTGGAGTCACAGGCGGGCCTGTATGGACTGACCCCAACGGCCGCGGTGGCGGCCACTTCGACGCAGCTCCGGTTCAGCGGGGTGGCAGCTACGGCTATCCCCGCATCTACCGTGGTCGTGCGCGCTGACGGGGTGACCTACACCACCGACGTGCTGACCGCGATCGGCGGCGGCGGCACGGTGGACGTAGCTGCAACCTGCACGCTTCCGAGCCCCACGCAGCCGGCAACGGGTGCGCTCGGCAACCTGGGCGCTGGCGGGATGGTCACGCTGGAGACGCCGATCGCTGGCATCACCGACGAGGCGGTGACCGTAGACGGGTTCGCTGGCGGCGCCGACCAGGAGTCGACTGAGGCGCTGCGGACGCGCGTGCTGGCCCGTATCCGAGACGAGCCCGATGGCGGCACGCTGGCCGACTACACCGCGTGGGTCACCGATGCGCTGCTGCTGCCAGGCTATACTGCCCTGTTCGATGCTCGCGTGGCTGCGGTATGGACGGTGCCCGGCGCTGGGCTGCTGAACTACCGTGACGTCTACTTCATCGTTACCGGGCCGGACCCCGTGCCGACCGCGTTTCAGTTGGTCTGGGTGCAGGCGGCCATCGACGCAGTTCGGCCGGTGACGCACGCCGTTACAGTGCGCACGGTGGCGGCGTCGAACGTCTCGCTGACCATCGAACTGGACCCGACGCCCGGCGACCCGGACACGTCTACGGTGCCCATCCGCGAGGCTGTGACCGCTGAGTTGGCGGCGCTGTTTGCTCGGGTCGCAGGGCGGCGCGATGCCACCGGGCAACTGGACATCACCAACTCCGAGCTCCGAAACGCCATCGGCCGCGGTGCCGCAATCTTCACTTTGGACGACGTTGACGGCGACGCGACCGGCCTGTCTGACGTCAGCTTCACCGCCGCTCAGATCCCTGCCGCGGCGATTGTGTGGGCCTGATGACTACGCCATCCATCGCAGACGGGGCGACCTACCGCGACCTGCTTCTGCGGCTGCTACCGCCTGGGCTTGGCTGGCCTCGCGACCCGGACGGAAGGTTGTACAAGGTCCTCTGGGCCATCGGTGACGAGCTGGCCCGCGTTCACAGCCGGGTGCTCAGCCTGCTGCTGGAGACCGACCCGCGCACGGCCAACCCCGTTGACTCGCTGCTGTCGGACACCGGGTACGGCGGCCTGCTGGAGGATTGGGAGCGCGTGCTTGACCTGCCAGGCGCGTGCTCGGATGTGTCCATTGCGGACATGACTGTAGACGAGCGGCGGGCGGCGGCAACGGCTGCGCTGGTGGCGCAGGGCGGCGTCACTGCTGCCTATTTCGTGCAGGTCGCGGCGGCCCTCGGCTACACCATCACCATCGAGGAGCCGCTGGAAGCGTGGCACTGCGACGGGCCCGGGTGTGACGCACCGCTGTATAGCGAGGCGTGGGCGTTCACCTGGATCGTCAATGCCGAGTACGACAACGAGGTCTACTTCCGTTGTGACGGCCCAGGCTGCGACCACCCGCTGGTGGACTACGGGACCGACCAGCTGGTGTGCATGCTCGAAAAGCTCAAGCCGGCGCACACTACGATTCATTGGCGTTTCACGGCGGCGGGGCCGTGATAGACTGACACCGGCCGCACGACGCGGCAGAGCGAGGACCACGATGGAACGAGTAAGCACAAGCACCACCAGCGCCGTCGACCCAACGATCGCCGGGTACGCGGCCGGTCCGCAGCCGGCCGGATGGTTCTCTGACGGCACCCCTGGCGTCATTGATGGCACCATTCCAGGCGCCCAGTGGATGAACCAGGTACAAGAGGAACTGGTCAACGCCATCGAGCACGACACGGCCGTTGTTGCCGCTGCCGATGTGCTGCTGGAGAACCAGCTCGCCACGGCCATCGGCTCGCTCAAGGCTCTCCGGTCTGCCATTGCCGACACCACGAGCATTACGCCCACCCATCTGCGGGCGAACCTTGCGGCCTCCGCATCGCAGGCCACCGGGGCAGCCAGCGTGGTTGCGGCCAGCGACAACGGCTCTGTCGCCAGCGGCGCCCCGAGCGCGGTGATTGGCAGCACGGCGGCAACGGCCAGCGGCACGCAGTCTGCGGCCATCGCCAGCAACGGGGCCCTGGTCGCAGGCGACGAGTCTGCGGCCATCGCGAGCAAGGGCAGCACCACTGCCGGATCGACGAACGCGGCCATCATCGCGTGCGGCGGCTCCGTGGTCAGCGGGGACGCGACCTCGAACAACACGGCGGTCATTGCCAGCATCAAGAGCGGCGCTGGCGTGTGCGTTGCCAACGGCGAGCAGTCGATGGTGGCGGCCTCGGACAACGGGCAAGCGACCGGCCTGAGTTCGGTTGTGCTCGGCTCAGCTACGGCCGTGGCCAGCGGGGCCGCGTCTGCGTGCATCGCCAGTTCGGGGGCCACTGCCAGCGGCGACTACTCGGTTGTACTCGGGTCGCTGACGGCTACGGCCACGGCGAATAGAGCCGCAGTGGTCGCGTCTGACAGTGCGGATGCAGATGCAGCCAACTCGGCAGTCATCGCAAGCACTGGAGGCGCATACGTCACTGGTACGGTGTCGGTGCTGATCGCCTCAGAGAACGCCCAGCTCCACAGCCCGTCGTGCGTCGCGGCCGGAGATCGAGGGGGCGGCGCTATTGCGAAGGGCGCCGCAGACCAGCAACTGGCCTGGCGTGCCAGTTCGGTAACCGGCGACTTCGACGTCATTGCTGGTGCTGGCTTCAACGTTGGAGCGATCGACTTTGCCGAGTACTTCGAAAACTCAGCGCCTGGAGTGCTTCCGCATGGCCGGCTGGTCAGCCGCAGGGGCGGGCGCAAGGTGGGCCTGGCCCAGCCTGGAGAGCGCGTGGTCGGCCCGGTCAGCGCCTGCCCCGGCATCACCGGCGGTGGCCATGGCCTCGGGTGGCATGGGTGGTGCGAGACCACGGAGTTCGGCGCGCCCATCGACGAGATGATCGAATGGGTCGAGTGGCCGCAACTCACCAGCACCGACCACGGTCCGCGCGATGTGGCACAGGCCAAGCTCACGGCGGCGGCCGCGGCGTACAGTGCGGCGGTGGAGGCAAAGAACCACGCGCGCCTGAGCGAGCAGGACAAGCGCGAATCCCTGCTGGGCCCGTCCGACGCGTTCCGGGCGGCGACCGAGCAGCTGAAGCCGTGGACGCCAGCGCGCAAGAGCTGGCGGCGCGCCCCAAGGCTTGCGGAGAACGCGCACATCTGGCTGGCCATCGAAGCGGCACAGGCCAAGATGGCAACTGCCGATGCGGAAATGCGCGCCCACGTTGCCGAGCGCGTGGAGGCCGCAGCGCAGGCAGAGGCGAAGACTCGCGCCATGATGGACAGGGCCCGCGCCGAACTGGCAGCGGCTGAGTCCGCGGTCACGGTAACCCGAGATGCGTACCGCGGGCCCCTGGCCGAATGCCCGACGACCCCGCCCGACGATGCGAACATCACGCGCCGCACGCGCCGCAAGCCGGCCGCTGGTTACGACCCGTCGCGCCCGTATGTGCCGCGCGGCCAGCGACCAGAGCAGTGGACCCAAGTGGGGCTCACTGGCCAGATCAAGGTCGCCACGGAGAAGGGCGTCAAGGACGGCGACTTCCTGATCGCAGGCAAGGACGGGCTGGCGCGAGGTGCCGCCAAGCCCGACCTGGGCCGGCGCATGGAGTGCATGGAGGTGGTCTCCCCGTTCGACGCGGCCAGGGGCTACGGCATTGCGTGGGCCCTGGTCGGCTAACCCATGGCGACCGACACCGGCTTTGAAATCCCCACATTCGCGGGCATCGTCACGCGGTGCCACACGGATTGGGACACCCGGACGGCGGAGGACAGCCGCATCCCGCGGTCGTGGCAGTGGGGGCTGGTGTACGTCACCGCCGGGGTGAGCTACGCGGTGCATCAGGTCGCGCGCCTGGTGGCCTCGCAGTTTGTGCCAGACCGCACGGACGCAGACGGGGTGCTGCGTTGGGGGACCCTGCTGGCGCGGGGCCCGTTGGCCGGCACCAAGGCCGCGGGCAATTTGCTGTTCTCTGGCACGGTCGGTGTGGTCATCCCGAGCGGAACGCGGCTGGTACGGCAGAGCGATCAACAGGAGTTCCTGACCACCGCAGAGGGCACGGTCGGTGTGGGCGGGCTGGTGGCCATCGCCTCGGAGGCAGTGCTGCGCGGGGCCGACGCGAACGACGTGGCCGGCTCCGAGTCATACGATTTGGTGACCCCAATCATCGGCATTGGCAGCACCGCGTTCCCGTTTTTTACCATCGCGGGGGGCAGCGACGCAGAGACCACGGAGGAACACCGGGCCCGAGTGATCGACCGCCTGCGCAACGTGCCGCACGCTGGGGCCGCGCATGACTACCGGGCGTGGGCGCAGGCTGCGCTTGAGACCGTTGACGCGGTGTGGGTTGAGAAGGGCGTGGTAGCCGCCGGCCCCCCGCTGGGCACGGGCGTGCCGCTGGCAATCCGATTTACCCTGGACGGCGAGGGCGCAGCGGTCATCCCGGCGGCCGGCGACGTGACGGTGGTAGACGACTACATCGACGCGCGTGCACCGGAGGGCGCAATCACCACCGCGCTGGCGCCGTCGTCGCTGTCGCTGGACCTGACGATCAATCCAGCGGCGGCATACGACACGGCAGCCAAGCGCGCGGCTGTGGAGACCGTGCTGCACCAACTCTGCGCGCTGGTCAACGCCAGCCGCTACCCCGACGTGTCAGACCCGCTCGGAATCAAACCGGCGCCGGGCACAGCCCTGCTGTACAACTCCGAGATTCGCACCACCATTGGCCTGCACATGGAGCAGTTCGTGGTCACCGACGTCAATGCCGATGGCACCGGGCTGTCTAACGTTCCGGTCGCAATCAGCCAGGCAATCCGCGTCGGAACGGTCACCTGGGTATGAACGTAAGCGTCAGGGTTGACTTCCGCGCGGTGCAGGCGGCGCTCGGAGCGCTGCAAAAGCAGGCTTCGTTTGCGACTAGCCTCGCGATGAACAACACTGCGAAGGAGGTCAGGTCGTACCTGAAAGAGCACCTCGACGACACGATGACGCTACGCAACAAGTGGACTGCCGGAGGGATCAGGCAGGTCAACGCCACCAAGCGCAAACTCTGGGCAGCAATCGGGAGCATCGATCCGTACATGGCCGCGCAGGAGAAGGCAGGATGGCGGAAGAAGGCCGGCGGTCGGCTGGCAGGGCGAACCCGGGCCGCGATGGCTGTGCCGACCAAGGCCATCCGAAAGACGCCAGCCATGAAGATCGGGAAAGGCAAGCGGCCGAAGGCGTTGATGCTGAAGCCCAAGCACTTCATCCGGGAAGTAAATTCGGGCGCGGTCATCTTGTTCCGTCGCAAGCACAAGCGAAAGGCCTACCCGATCATCCCGCTGTGGGTGTTCGTCCGGCGCGTGCGGCTCGGGCTCGGGAAAAAGTGGAAGTTGCGCGACCGGAGCCAAGAGGTTATCGAGAGGGTCTGGGCCGAGAAGGCGCTCGAGGCGGTCAGCAAGGCGCTCGAGACCGCAAGGAAGTAGCCTGACGGTTGCCGTGGTGGTACCATCTGGCCAGGGCTACAGGAGGTAGCACGTGACGATTGCATACGACACCACGCTGGTGGTCGACGTCGGCGCCGAGTCAGCCGCCGACGCGGTGCTGATTAGCGGCGCGTCGGACTGGCGCGAGTACCAGTTCGGCGTGGGTATTGGCACGGCCGCGGCGGTGGTGGCCGAGTGGTCTGCCACCGGCGCGGGCCGATGGGTCCCGGCCGCGCCCGCTCGAGTAACGAGCGGTACCATCCAGTTCCGCGGCGTCTACCCCTACCTGCGCATCCGATGGGCCGGCAACACGGGCACGCTCACGGTCGACATGGTACGCAGCGACGACAGGCAGGTGCTGTGATGCGCCTGCATTCGTGCGGCGCTGACGTCGCCTCGCTACAGATTGCGCTCGCTGCCGCCGGCTTTGACCCAGGCCCGGCGGACGGCTCGTTTGGCCCGCGCACCTACGCCGCGGTGGTGGCATGGGCAGAGGCCAACGGTCTCGGCTTCCTGCCCGATGGCCGTACCGTGCCCCAGGAAGTCCTCGCCATCATCGCCCAAGACCACGCAGACGGAGACTCTATGCCAACCCGCGTACCCGTCGGAGTTCACACCGGAACCGCCAGCCGAGACGCGTTCAAGAGCCCCGAGAAGTGGGCCGAAATGGCGCGCCTGTGCGGGTTTGACTCGGTGGTAATCACGCTCAACCCGATGTTCGTACACTGGCCAGACGGCAAGCTGCTGCGCAAGTGGCGCCCGTTCGCCGCGGTGCAGCAGGTGCTTACGCTGGCGCAGAGCATCCGCCGCCGGGGCATGGTCGTGGACCTGATGGTCTACCCGCACCCCGGCGACCTGGGCCCGCTCGAGCGGTACCTGACCGAATGCCTGGACATGGTGCGGCCCCAGCGGCTGGTTGTGGATCTGGAAGAGAACTGGCAGGGCAAGGGCGTCTCGTGGCGCAAGGCCGGCGATGCGCTGCGGCTGGCGGTCGAGCGCGCCGCTCGGTCCTGCCCGGTCGAGGTGGCGGTGACCGGCATCCCGTACCACAGCACCACGCGGCTCGGGCCAGTGATCGAGTGGGCCGACATCGTGCAGCCACAGGCCATGAGCACGGACAAGGTGGGGCCGGACCTGAACAACGACGGCCTGCCCGACTGGAGCAGCCCCAAGCCGGTACGAGCCCAGAAGCTCGCTCGAAAGAGGTGGGCCAGCTACCTGCCCGCCGCTCGGCTGGGCATGGTGCTCGCGGCCTATGGCCAGGACGCCACCCCGCTGGGCGAGCTGCGCGCTTGCCTGGACGCGGCCCAGGACGTCGGCGCTGAGGACATCTCGTATTGGGACCTGCGCGCGGCGTGGGGCCTCCACCAAACATTCGCGACGCTTCTTGGCGGAACGCCATGAATTACAGCAACATCGGTTGCCATATGTGGGACACGGCGCCCGCGTGTGACGCTGAGACGGGTACGCTGCGACGATGTCTCACGCGCACCACCGCCGTCCGTACCGCAGCCCCAGGGAGGCGCCGGTGAAACACATGGGAGCGAAGGAATGGATCGCGATCGGGGCGCTCGTGGTCGGGATGCTCGGAACGTACCTGGCAGGGCGGGATGATGCAGTGTCCCGGGCCGCGGTGCTGGATGAGCGGTTCTCTGCGTTGGTCGATCGCGTCGCGGCCAATGAGACGCTAAGGACGGACGTGCAGGAGCTGGTGATCCAGGTCCGCATCCTGGTCGACAGGCAGTCGCGCCCACCTGGCGGGGCCGCTGAGCCGCCGCCCCCGAGGCCGCCTGCGCCTGACGTAGTCGAACCAGAGGCGCCGGATGTAGACGAGCCGCCGGACGAGGACCTGCGGCGAGACGTAGAGGATTTGACCCACCGCCTGAGGCGGATGAACGAGGAGGCGGAACGATGAACAGCGGGATGAATATTGGACAGGCCGTTGAGGCGCTGAAGGCCGGGCACAAGGTCGCCCGGGCTGGCTGGAATGGCGCGGGGATGTTCCTGGCGTACATGCCTGGCTTCACAATCCCAGCCGGCATGGTGAACGGGCGTACAGCCAAGTTCGTTCCGCCCGGCCAGGAGGTGGAGTGCGGCGGCTACATCGCAATGTGGACCGCACAGGGCGTCTGGCAGCCGGGGTGGTTGTGCTCGCAGGCCGATTTGCTGGCCGATGACTGGGAGGTGGTAGCGTGATCAAGAGCCTTTTCAATTCGCGTACAACGGGGCTCGGCCTTGCGGTGATGGCGCTCTCTCTGGCGCAGTACCTGGAGGCCGTCCCCGAGTTGCCCCCGTGGGCGGTCGCGGCGCTCGGTGCGCTGATCGTCATCCTCCGCGCCGTGACCCGGGACGCCGTCGAGCTCCGGCTGCCGAGGCTGCCCAAGCTCCCCCCGCCCGCGGCGCTGATCGTCTGCGGGCTCCTGCTCGGTGGGTGCGGCGCGGCGATGTGCACGCAAAGCAGCATGACCCGCAACCCCCACCCGAGCATGCCCCCGCCGGCGGCCTGCTACGTCTGGGAGTGCGACGGAAAGACGGAGGAGATGTGCATCGAGGCCCCCAACCCGTGCATGGATGGATGCTTTGAGGCGGCCCCATGAGCGACGTCAAGCCCATCGCCGGGGCCGTGCTCGACGTGGTGATCGGGTTCGCGGTGGACAAGCTGCCTCCAGATGATGTGGGGCCGTTCGTCGAGACGCTGAAAGTGCTTGCCCACCTGGGCCTGTCTGCGGCAATCGACGAGTGGAACACCACCCGGATGGCCGCCAAGACCATGGTCTACGCGGACAACACGTAGCCAGCCCTGCGCCTGGCGAGGACCGCTGGCGTCGGGCTGACAGGTGGGTTGTTGGGCGGGAAACATGGCCCAGCCGCGCCGCTTGTTCAGAGCACGACGGGTGGTCGTTAGCGCGACCGGACCAATGACTGGTTGCGGGACTCCCACCCGCTGTGCAGTTTCTTCGCGCGTTCGGGCCCGCGCACTCCACCCCTACTCAGCGAACGCCGCAGCCTCACGGGCCTCGCGCTCTCTCGCTCTCCGCGCCGGCCCGGCGTCCACCAGCCGATCGGCGAACTCGTCCATGGTCAGCACCACTACCCTGCGAGCGCCGGGCACCCGGTACTCCTCGACGTAGTCGGGGGGCATTTCCCCTGCCATCATCCACCGGTAGACGGTGCGCTTGCACACGCCGTGCCTGGCTGCGTACTGCTGAATGCTTAGGGTTTCGGTGCTGCCCTTGGTCATGCCGTCACGATATGACCTTGTTTGTCGCCTGTCAACCGCATTTGGCGCACCATGTCGCTCGCCGCTTGACACCGCGCGCCATCCTGGGCATTCTCGGGACATGAACCAGACCAGAGGATGGGCGGCGATGAACAGGCTTTGGGAAGTGGAGCACCCGTACCAGATGACCGAGGGGTGTTTCTTTAGCAATGACTGCCACTCGGAGTACAACAGCTGGGCCTCCTTTCTGGAGGAGATGGGAGGCGCTGATCCGAACCTGAACTTTGTGTTTCGGTGGGACTGGCAAGAGGGCGATGGATGGGAGTTTCCGCCAGGGGCGTGCAGGCTGGTAGTGTACTACATCGCACAGCGCAAGGCCTTTACGGCATCGCACGCAATGTGGGTGACGCACGCACAGGAGCCGGAAATCAGGGCGTGGCTCGCGGAGAGGTGGGAGCACGTGCGCCTGATGTGGGCACCGTTCTCCGGCGCCGAAGAGGCAGCAGAGTGACCATCATCTCGATAGCCTCCATGCTGGTTGCCTCCGGGTTTTGCGACGTCAAGCCGTGCGTGTCTCACGACGTAGACGAGTCGGCGCACATGGTGCGCGAGGCGTGCGGCGACGGGCCTCGGTCAGAGCCGAGCGGGTACGAGTGCGCCGCTGCAGTCGCGGCGGTGTGGTACATGGAAGCGCGGTTTCGGCTGTACCCGCGGCACCGGCGCGGCGACGGGTGCGGACCGGGTCAGCAACTGCCCGGCCGATGGGGCAACAGCCGCGTGGGCTACGGCATGACCCCGACGTGCGACCGGCTGCGAGTGCCAGCTGTCGGGCTTGCCTGGGCGGTCAAGGCGCTCCGGGCCAAGGCGCAGCGAGTGCACAGCATGTGGGGCCTGCTGCGTGCTTACAACGGCCACCCTCGCCACCGGGACAGGTACGGGCGGCGCGGGCTGGCCATCTACCTGCGGGCGATGGAGGTGGCGCGGTGAACCACGCAACGAGACCGGAGCAAGAAACGGCCGCAACGGTTGCGCTCGACAACTTCGGCGACTGCATGGCCCGTCTCGGGTGGACGCAGCGCGAGGTCTCGTCACGCATGGGCGTCGACCGGTCCACCGTCTCGCGCTGGCTGTCGGGCCAGGCGCCGGTCCCGCTCTGGGCGGTGCGTGCGGTGCGGGCGATAGTGCTGTTGCAGGCCGCGTGCCCGGCTGCGGTGCGGCACCTGCTCACGCAGGCCTCGATGACAGAGGCGCTCGAGAACATGCCTGCTCAGCGCCTAGCGTACCAAAGAGACCGGTCGGCGCGGGCCGATGACTGACCACTACCTGCCCGACGACGTGGCCAGGTGCGAGACGCAGGGCCTGTGCCCACTGCGCATGAGCTGCCTGCGCTACATTGCCCCGGTTCGCGACGTGCGGCTGGTGGTGATTGACGAGTTCGGCCCCGACGATCGGGGCTACTGTGACGACTACATCCAGAGGGGGACCGATGGGGAGCGATGAGATTGCGAAGCGAGTGCAGGAGTTGGAGGCGGAACGCGCACGGTGGGCCGGCGAGGAGCCGGCGGCGTTCTCGGCCTGCCGCAAAAACGACCAGGGCAAGCCGCGAATGAGCCTGCTTCCCCCGCGCGCCATGCTGGCGGTGGGCGAGGTGCTGACACATGGAGCGGGCCTGTACGGGGCCGACAACTGGCGTCGCGTGGATGACCCGAGCCGGTACCTGGACGCGCTGATGCGGCACCACTACGCGCGGATGTCTGGCCGCAAGACCGACCAGGACTCTGGGCTTTCGCACCTGGCGCACCTCGCAGCCAACGCGCTGATGCTGCTGGAGTTGGAGCTGGACGGGCGTGAAGTCACACCGGGGGGTCCGCGATGAGCCACCGACTGATCAACGAGGGAACGGCCGTGGAGCGGTGGCTGTTCAATGAGCACGACCCGGACATCCGGTGCACATGGCCCACGGCCGCAGCGGCGCGAGTGATAGCAAATCGACTGACGGATTGCACGGACACGGCGATGGGGGTGAGGTCCGTGATCATGTGTTACACCGGCCTGCTGTCACCGGAGTACAGCACAGAGGACATGATCCGCAGGCTGCGAGCCCTGCGGCGCGCAGAGCGCGATCGGAGGAAGTCTTGATCACCATCGGCATCGACCCGGGCACCGCCTGCGGCTGGGCCATGCTCGACGGCGCGGGCAAGCGGCTCGGCTCTGGGGTGTGGGACCTGCGCGTGCTGCGCGGGGAGGGCAATGGGATGCGGTTCATCCGCCTCCGGTCGCACCTCACAGAGCTGGTCCGCACTGCGAAGGAGCTCGGGGGCGATGTGCTCGTGGCCTACGAGCTGGTAACTCGCCACCGCAGTGGCCACGTCGGTCACGTCTACGGCGGAATCCAGAGCCACCTGATGACGGTGTGCGAGGACCATGGCACGGCCTACAGCCCGGTGCCGTGGGAGGATCTGAAGCTCCGCGCGACAGGTCGCCGGGGCGCAAAGAAGCCGGAGATGATTGCCGCCGCCAACGCGCATTGGGGCCTGGACCTGGGCAGCGACGACGAGGCCGACGCGCTGTGGTGCGCGCTGGTGGGGCATGAGAGATGGGGGGTGTGATGGCGGAGTGGGAGCGTGATAACCGGCACATCCTGGCAGCTGGCGCTGGCCGTAGTCGATGCCGCGTTGTGACCCCGCTGCACGAGGCAGCGCTGACGCTGCTGCTGCGGGGGTGGCGGGTGTGGGCTGCAGATGGGAGTGTCGGCTGCGAGCTTGACGGCATGAGCGCTGTAATTCGTGTGGATTCGCCCGTCGTCCGCGTCTCGTCATCAGGTCATTCCACGTCCTGCGACCGATGGCACGACGCGCTGCGCCACGTGCTCAGATGCGCAGGCCGCAGCACCGACTCACTCGCCGGCCTGGACGATTTACCGGAGCGCCTTCGGTCAGCGCGTAAAGCGCTTGGCCTGACGCAGCCCGACGTGTGGGCGCAGACCGGAGTACACCGCGGCATCATTAGCCGATGCGAGCGCAGGGTCAACCGGACTAGCGCCCTGTGCGCCAGCAAACTGGAGCGATGGCTGGCCGGTCACGGGAGAGGGTCGATGGACTGCCCGACGCCATCGGACATGCAGCCCGAATGGGCCGAGGCGGCGACGGTGCTGCTAGACCGTGGGTGGACGCTGGTGGCCGGCGGGTCGGACTGCAGCACGCTGCACGCGAGCCATGGCGCGGTGGCCGTGGCCGTGGTTCCGCTCCCAGGGTGGAACATTGTCAAGGCCGAGAAATACTACCCACCGCCAGACGGATGGGTCGGGGGCCACACCTGGCACAGCGCCGTCCGCAAGGCCATACGTCCGCTTGGGCCGGATGGCGAGGGAGCGCTTGCGTCGATAGTGGGGTACCGAGACATCGGGGACCGGCTTGCAGCGGCTCGGCTTCGGCTCGGCCTGACGTATGCGGCGGCGGCTGCGGCAATTGGAGTCAACCCATCGACCCTGTACGGGTATGAGTGCGGGGCGTATGAGCCGGGGCCGGAGCGGCTAGAGAGGTGCGAATCGTGGCTGATGACGGTAGGGTGACGCTGCGTGAGCAAATGCGACTCGCCCGCGAGGCCCGCGGGCTGACGCAGGAGATTGCCGCCGAGCAGGTCGGCATCTGGCAGGCGACATGGTCAGAGATCGAGTCAGGCCGCGTCCGACCGCGCGCCAACACGGAGGCTCTGCTGTGGCGGTGGCTTGGCGTGCGGCCCGAGCCGGTCACCATTGGGGAGCGCCTTCGCGCCACACGCGGGCGGCGTGGGCTCAGCCAGCGCGAGGCCGCGGCGGAGGCCGGGTTGAGCCGGTCGGCATTCGCCAGGGCAGAGCTAGGAGGCAAGACGAGGCCGCGCACAATTGCTACGGCCGAGGTGTGGATTGGGGGCTGGCGATGAGCGAATGGAAGCCTGGAGACTCGGTGCATGTGGCACTCGACGGGGGCAGGTCCATCGTCCTGGCCGGAGGGTGCGTCCGGAGCGCGCGTGCTGCTGGCGACGCCCTGCACGCGGAGGCCGAGCAAGTGCAGGCCAGGGCAACGCAGGCCCGTTTGCTGGCCGCATCGCTCGATATGGACGTGGCAATCCTCCGCGCTGAGGCGGAGCGGTTCGACGCGCTAGGTGACGAGTGAGCTGGCTGCCAGAGACCATCTACCACCACGGCTCT
>CALENB010000344.1 GCA_937910235.1 uncultured Myxococcales bacterium
GCACCAAAATCGCCGATTGCACGCGCTTCTCGGCCGCGAGCTTCTCGCCCTCGGCGGGGATCGCGTAGCCGTAGAGCCGATCGATGAGCTCCTCGCCAGGCTGCAGCACGTCGGTTCTGGCCCGCGCGCCGAGCTTGTTGTACACGGCCTCGGTGATGCGCTGCGTCCGTTGCACGGCGTCGGGCGTGGTGGCTGAGAACGAGACGCGGTCGGCGAGCAGCACGCGGCGGAGGCTGTCGTAGTCCTTGGTGTGCAGAAAGAGCAACACCTGCGCCTCGATGAGATCCCGGTCGAGGGTGCGCTCCTCGAGCATCTGCGCCACGAGCTTGCCGGCCGCCGCGAGCTCACCGCGCGCCACCAGGGCTTCAACCGTGCGGCGCCCGACGTAGGTGTCCGTCGTCTCCGCCTGCCACGCGCGCTTCCAGTGGGTCAGCGCCTCGGCGTGCTTGTCGCGCAAACTCAGCGTCTCAGCGAGATACAATTCCGCGGCGCGACCTGAATATCCGGCCTTATAGGCGCTGCGCATGCCGTCGAGCCCCTTCTTCGGATAGCCGGCCATGAACGCCAGCACGCCCTTGTAAAACTGGCCCATCGGGTCGCCGGGCACGACGTGCTCGCTCGCCGTGAGGAAGCGCTGCGCCTCGGCCTCGGCCTTGCGCACGTCGACGCTGTCGCTGTTGGACACACGCGCCGTACGAATGCGGCTCAGCGCCTCCTCGGCGTAGATCTTCGGATCGAGCGGCGCGGCCTCCAGCTTGTCGTGAAAGCGTTTGCGCGCGGCGTCGCCGAGGCCCAGGTCCGTGCCGAGGGGCGCCATGAGCTTCGCGGCCTTGTCGAGCGTACTGTCGGTGTCGTCGAGCAGCTTGTGTAGCGTCCGCGCCCGCAACAACCCGGCCTCGTGGGGCGCTTTGCCGCCCTCTCGCTGCACCGCGTCGGGTTGATCGGAGGCGCCCAGCCGGCCTTCTTTCCACAACGCGTCGGCCTTCTCAAACTGCGTCGTGGCGTCGCCCCACTTCTTCTGCTTCTCGAGCTGCTGCCCCCACGCGACGCGCACGGCGTACTCGACCCGGATCGCGTCACGCGCCATCACCTGGGCGGCGCTGTTCACGCTGGCCTCTGCGCCCGGACCTGGCGGCTGCTGTGGCGCGTTTTTGGCTGCGGCCGCCGCTTGCTCATGGGCCTCGGCCGCCAACTCGAGGGCCTCGTCAAACGCCTGCTTGTCGATGAGCGCCAGCGCGGCGTCGATGCGCAGGCGCGTGCGCATCGCTCGGCAAGGTGCCAGGGTCGCCTCACGAAGACTCGCCCGCGGTCCGCGGCAGTAGACGCGGTGCGTGCCGGTGCAGATGGTGCCGGAGATGCGCGTCTCGGCGGCGGCGAGGATCTGCTTGGCGGTCGCGTCGTCGCCCTGCTTGTGCAGCGCTTCGGCGCGGCGCGCGGCGATGCGACCGCGCTGGGCGAGCAACGCCAGCCCTTCTGCGACGTCGGGAGCGAGGGTCGCTGCAGCTCCGCCAGCGGGGCGTCCACGGGCGTCGAGGCCGTCCTGGTCAAAGTGGCTGTCGAGCGCGTCGGAGAGCCGCGCCAGCCCGCTGTCGTTCACCCGCAGCGCGCGGTCGAGCTGCCCGGCCTGGACCTCGGCGTCAGCCAGCAAGCGCGCGACCTTGCCCCGCGTCATCGTGTCCCAGCCCTCGTCGTCGGCCAATGTTTCGCTGCGGCGCAGCAGGGTCAACGCCAGTGCGTGGTTCTGTGTCGCTTGCGCCAGGCGGCCGCGCGCAAACACGAGATCGCTGCGCTCCGGATCCTGCCGCGCCGCCCGTACGATTCGATCGTGCGCGGTGGCGGTGTCGCGCTTGTCGAGGGCGACGTGGGCGGCGGCGACGTGCTTCGCCGCAGCGGCGCGTCCCGCAGCCTGAAGCGCGACCCAGCCGACGACACTGACGAGGACAAGGGTGACGCTCCCCCCGATCATCCATAGAAGGCGGGGATTACGCGACGGCGCCACGTCCGAGGCAGGAGTAAGACCGTCGTTCATCTCGCGCGCTGCTCCTTGCGACCTCGCCGCTCGGACCGTGTTGGCCATCTGCGCCACGTTGACGCCCATCCCATCGCCGCGCAAGCATCCCCTGGTCGATTCGCCTCAGCCCAACGCGAGCGTCTGGCCGCTCATTGCACGCACTTGGAGTTCACCATGCCCACCACAGCGCTTGTGACCACCGCCCACGGTGGACTGGAGGTGATGGCCCTGCAGCAGCGCCCGCTGCCCGTCCCTGGGCCGGGTGAGGTGCGTGTCCGGATGCGGGCGGCCGCGCTGAATCACCTGGATTTGTGGGTTCGTCGCGGCATTCCTGCGGGTCACTGGCCGGTCCCGATCGTGCCGTGCGCCGACGGTGCAGGCGTGATTGACGCGGTCGGTCCCGGCCTGCCTGACATCGCGCATCTGCGTATCGGCGCGGCGGTGGTGGTGTATCCGGTGCTCAGCTGTGGCCACTGCGCGCAGTGCCGGGCCGCGGCGCCGCAGCTCTGTCGCGAGTTTGGCCTGCTCGGCGAGCACGTCGATGGCTGCGCCCAGGAGACGCGGGTGCTGCCGGCCGCGAGCGTCTTGCCGCTGCCCGAGCCGCTGACGTTCGTGGAAGCGGCCGCGATGCCGACGACGTTCATCACCGCTTGGCACATGCTGGCGCGCGCCCGACTCAGCCCCGGCGAGACGGTGCTGGTGCATGGCGCGGCGAGCGGCGTGGGCTCCGCAGGCGTCCAGATCGCGAAGCTGATGGGCGCCCGTGTCATCGCGTCCGTGCGTCGCGAGCGCGACGAGGCGCGGGCGCTGCAGCTCGGCGCCGACCGCGTCGTGCGCACGGATGACCCCGAGTGGGCCAAACACGCCCGCGCGCTGAGCCCAGGCGGCGTGCACGTCGTGTTTGAGCACATCGGTGCGCCGGTCTGGGACGGCTCCATACGCGCGCTGCAGCGTGGCGGTCGCCTCGTGACGTGCGGGGCGACCGCTGGGCACGACGTGGCGTTGAACCTTCGCAAGATCTTCTTCCACAGCATCGAGCTGATCGGCTCGACCATGGGGACCCGCGCGGAGCTGGCGCAGGTGCTGACGCTCGCCAGTCGTGGCGCGTTGCAGCCGGTCATCGGCGCTGTGCTGCCGCTGGCGCGCGGGGCGGAGGCGATGGCGCTGCTGGAGAGCCGGGCGGTGTTTGGCAAGGTCGTGCTTGAGATCGAGCCGCCTGTCGAGCCGCCTGGCTAGCCGTCCATTTGGTCATTCATTTGGCGGTTCACAAAGCCCCTTTGCGCGCCCGCACGGCTCCGCTACCCTGTCGCCCCAACCAAGCGAGAGGATCTCCATGCGCGTCGCCCTGTTTCCCCAAGCCAGCCGATCCGCCAACGGCCGGCCAAGCCTCACGACCCCGCTGCTCCGCTCGGCGCTGCTGCTGGGCCTCTCCGTCAGCCTGACCGCGTGCCTCGCCGCCGAGAGCAAGCCGCCTGCGACGACGGACACGACCGGGGCCGACGCCGGCGGCACCGACGCCGCGGTTGGCGACACGACGGGCTCCGATGCGGTCGTCAGCGACGTCGTCGGTAGTGACGTCGCCGGCGGTGACATCGTCGCGACGGACGTTGGCGCCGGGGACACGGGCACGACCGGATCCACCGTCTTTGTGCCCGCGTGCGCGAAAGACGCGGACTGCAAGACGGTTCAGGCGTGCATACACGGCGTCTGCGTGCCGAAGCCCGAACAGGGCGACAAGACGGCGCTGAACGACCCCACAAACGACAATCAACCGACGACCGAGAAGATCAACCTGTCGTGTGTCGGCAAAGATCTCAACGACATCATTAAGGACCTGCCCAAGACCGGCAAAGCGACGATGTGGGGCCGTGTGGACCGCTTCGGCGGCGGCGCTGTGACGACGGACGTCGATGTCGCCGTGTTCCTGGCGGCCGACTTTCACCCCGAGAAATGCGCCGGGATCGAAGAGCCGGCCGATCAGCAGACCTGCTTGCGCTCCGACAAGGTCGGCAAGCCGTTGGTCACGGTGCTCTCCATCGACCCGGACACTGCAGAGGCCAAGGGCTGGAACATGCCGCGCCCAAAGAAGGCGGACGAGGAGTGCGACAAGGGCCATCATTTCCAGTGCCCGCATGGTTACGTGTGCGACAAGATCGACGGCTTTCCCAAGTGCGGCAAGGGTCACGGCGTGTACGCGCTCGAGGGCGTCCCGCTAAACACCCGACTGGTGCTTCGCACCCGCGCTAGCAAGCCCAATGATCCGGCCGGGTGGCATGACACCTACACCTACGACGTCGTGCTCTTTTCGACCCATCTCGACGCAAAGACGGGCGGAATCCAGCCGACGAAATACGCGGGGGCCGACACGGTGCTCTACAACCCGACCATCGTTGGCGAGGGGCAGTGGCAGCTGGTGCCCTCGACCATCGGCATCGTTGGCGGCATCTACGAGGGCGACGGCGTGATCGGTGGCCGCATTCGGGACTGTGGCACCACCGATCGCCGCAGCTGGCCGATCTCAGACGCGCGCGTCGGCATCGGCGTTCCGCCCGAAGGCATCAGCTACTTCAACGACAGTGAGCTCGACCCTGTGCCGAACAAGAACCGTGTCACGACGAACGTGGTGGGGCGGTACGCTGCAGTCGGCATCCCGCCCGGGCCAAATCGCGTCGCGGTGCTCGGTCAGATCGATGGAAAGCAGGTGGAGTTGGGGGTGCAAGATGTGTACGTCATCCCCAACGCGCTCGTGATCGCTAGCATGCCGGGCTTTATCCCGCACTGGAACAAGTGAGGGACTCGGCCATGACGACTCAGCTAACAACGGCCGCGCGCGCGGCGGGCCTCGCTGCGGCGACGATGGCGCTCTTGCCGATCGCGCTCGTTGCGGCGTCGGGGTGTGACGGTCGGGGTGTGGCCGACTACGCCAAACGCGTGCCGACACCTGGCACCGCGGCGCTGCCAGACAAACCCGACCTGAACCCGAAGCAGTCGCCGGCGCAATACGAGGACGGCGCCTGGTCCGTGCGCGGCGTGCTCGAGTCGGGCACCGCAGGCCGCAAAGGCAACGTCGCGTTGGTTCGCGGCTTCGTCGCCAAAGTGCGGACCTGTGCTGCGGGGGCGAAGGTCTGCAAACCCGCGCCGCACCTGCTGCTGACGGATAGAGAGACGCTGCAGGGGCGACGGTTGCTGGTCGGCGGGGACCTGCCGGCGGAGGCGGGAGAGGGCAAGCGCATCACGGTCTCGGGGACGATGATGACGTCGAGCGATGACGGCCTCTACTTCGCGCCGGGTGGGTTGTTGCTGATCCAAGCACCGAAGGACGCGCCGGCCGCCGCGGGCGGAGACACGGCCGCAGTCGGCGCGGCCGCCAGAGCGCCAGCGAAGGCCAAACAGCCCGGAAAAACAGCGCCGAAGGCCGCCGATTGAACGCGCGCCTGCCGTGGCTGATCGCGCTGGTGTGCCTGCTGGCCAGCACGGGAGCAGCGGCCGACCCGACGACGATCCCGCCCGGACGCGAAGCCGACGTGCTGGCGTTGTTTCGTCCCTTCCAAGACGAAGGGCTCGTGACGGACGGGATCACCCTGGCGGGCGTGCGTATCGGTCGAGAGGGGATCACGGTCACGCTCCGGCGCGCTGGCCCACCCGCGATCGAGACTCAGGTGCACCTTCACGCACGGCGACCCGACGACGCTGGCGGCAAAGCGTTCTCCGTCACCACAGCGGCGACGGCGGATGGCGCGCTCAAGCGCGCGCAGGCGGCGCTGGCGGCGGCCATTGAGCGCAATGATGATGGCAGCTTCTTTCGACGTGCCAGGGCCCGGCTCGGCTCAGGCGCG
>CALENB010000345.1 GCA_937910235.1 uncultured Myxococcales bacterium
CCGACACCGCGCTGGCCGACACCGCGCTGGCCGACACCGCGCTGGCCGACACCGCCCCGCTCGACACCGCCCAGCCCGACACGATGGGGTTCGACACCGCTGGAGCTGATACGAACGTCGCAGACACCACGCCGTTGGACACGAACGCGCCCGATACGGGGGCGCTGGACACGACTTCGCCCGATACAGCACAGCCGGACACGGCACAGCCGGACACGGCACAGCCGGACACGGCACAGCCCGACACCAGCACACCCGACGCCGGCCCCGCCCTCCCCGGCGGCCTCGGTGCGTCGCCCTGTGTGTTGCCGGGCGAGCTGGCCGTGGCGGGCGAGATCGAGCTGGTCGACGCCTTCCCTAAGCTCTCCAAGACGTTTGGCGCGTTGAGCTTCCTCACCCATCCCCACGATGGCAGCGACCGCATCGTGGTGGTGGAGCGCCAGGGCGTGGTCTGGGCGTTCGCTAACGACCCCAACGCGAGCCAGAAGACCAAGGTGCTCGACATCTCCCCGATCGTGTCCACGGTCGGCGAGGGCGGCCTGCTCTCCGTCGCTTTTCACCCGAATTTCGGGGTCAATGGCCGGCTCTTTCTCAGCTACACGGCCTACCTCTCCGGTCAGTTCAGCTCGGTGTTCTCGGAGATCTCGGTCGATCCAAAGACGCTCATCGCCAAGGCGCCGTCCGAGAAGGTGCTGCTGACCATCGCGCAGCCGTACACCAACCACGACGGCGGTCAGATCTTGTTCGACAAGGCCGGCATGTTGGTCATCGGCATGGGCGATGGCGGCTCGGCCGGCGATCCGAAGAACGCGGGCCAGAGCCCCAACACGCTGCTTGGCGCGGTCCTGCGCATCGATGTGGACACCATCCCGGCCGGCAAGAAGTACGGGATCCCCGCCGACAACCCGAAGATCGCGGGCTGGGCGCCTGAGCTGTGGGCCATGGGCCTGCGCAACCCGTGGCGGATGAGCGTCGATCGGCAGACCGGCGTGCTGTGGGCCGGCGACGTCGGCCAGAACAAGTGGGAAGAGGTGACGCACGTACCCAAGGGCGGCAACCTCGGTTGGCGGGTTCTGGAGGGCACGCACTGCTACAACCCGGCGCAATGCAACAAGGCTGGCTTCGTGATGCCGGTGTTTGAGTACTCCCACAGCCTGGGGTTCTCCATCACGGGCGGCTACGTCTACCGCGGCACGCAGCACCCTTCGCTGCAGGGGCTCTACATCTTTGGTGACTATGTCACGCGACGCTTCTGGGGCGTCTGGCAGGAGGGCACCGCGTGGAAGTCGAAGGTGCTCATCGACAAGTCGTGGATGAGTCCGGCGAGTTTTGGTGAAGACGAGGCGGGCGAGATCTACGTGGTCAGCCTCACCGGATCGCAGAAGATCGCGCGGGTGCAGCCCAAAAAGACGACAATCACGGGGCCGCAGCCGCCTGCCAAGCTGAGCCAGACCGGCTGTTTCACGAACCTGAAGACGCTCACGCCGGCCAAGGGGGTCGTGCCCTACGGCGTGAACGCGCCGCTGTGGAGTGATGGCGCGGCGAAAGCGCGCTTCGTGGTGCCGCCCAAAGCGACGGTCGGGACGGGGCCGGGCAAGGCGACGCTGCCGGCGGATGACTACGCGCAGTGGATTTTCCCGCAAGACACTATCCTCATCAAACACTTCGGCCTCGGTGCTGGCGTGCCCGGTACGACTTCAAACACGCCGGTGGAGACCCGCTTCATGGTCCTCGGCAAGAACGGCTGGGTGTTTTGGACCTACACCTGGAACGCGCAGGGCACCGACGCCGACCTCAAGCTCGACGGCAGTGAGACGAGCTATACCGTCGCCGGAACGGGGAAAAAGCAGGTCTGGCCACAGCCCGCGACGACGGCGTGCCTCGCTTGTCACACCAACAACGGCGCGGTTGCACCGCTGGGCCTGACGACCGCGCAGCTCAACGGCGCCTTCAACTATGGACCCGGAAATTCGCTCAATCAGCTCTCGGTGTGGGAGGCGGGCGGGCTGCTCACCAACAAGGCGAACGCGCCGGCGGCGATGCCGACGCAACCGTGGCCACCGCTCGGAGGGCTCACCGCGCAGCAGCGCACCGCCCACGCGCGGGCTTGGCTCGACGTGAACTGTGCGAGCTGCCACAAGCCGGGCGGCTCGCAGACGGACATCGATCTGCGCATGAACACGGCGCTCTCGGCGACGAAGACCTGCAACGTCACACCCGGATTTGGCACGAACGGGGTAGCATCGGCGAAGATCGTCGCGCCCGGCAACCCCAGCCTGTCGGTGCTGTTCACCCGCATCAACGCCGCGCCGAGCAGCGACTGGTTCATGCCACATCTCGGCGTCAGCGTGCCGCACACCGATGCAATCGCGCTCATCAAGGCTTGGATCCTGGGCTTGAGCGGTTGCAATTGACGGGCGCTGCCGCGAAATCCCCGGAAAATCAGCCGATCGTCTCGACCTGCCCGCTCGTGAACGCCGCCGCATACTCGCCGTAGGCACGCCAGCCGGCGTCGATCATCGCGATGTGTTTCTCGCCCAATTCCTTCACCCGTCGCGCTGGGTTGCCAAGGATCAGCCCGCCCTGGTCGAACACCGTGCTTGGCGTGATGACCGCCCCGGCCGCGATGAGGGTGTGGCGGATGAACGTGCTGTTATCAAGGAGGATCGCCCCCATGCCGATGAGGCAATCATCTGCGACGCGGCAGCCGTGGAGGATCACGTTGTGGCCGACGGTGACGCGCTCGCCGATCCAGGTCTCAGACCAGCCACCGGTGGTGTGCACGATGGTGCCGTCTTGGATGTTGCTGTCGGCGCCGATTCGGATCGGCGCGCAATCGCCCCGCAACACCGCGCCAGGCCAGACGCTGACGCGCGGGCCGAGGACCACATCGCCGATGATGGTGGCCATCGGGTGCACAAACGCGGTCGGGTGAATCTGGGGGACGATGCCCTTGTACGACTGGATCAAAGCGGGCCTCTCAGGAAGTTGGGGGAACTCAGCGCGGGGACTTTGGTCGATCTAGGCGCAAACGCAGTCAATCTAAGCGCAAACGCAGGGATTTCATGCGCCCGCCGGGATGATCCACCCCGGGTTTACAGTGTTGCAGCGCTCGCACCTCGCGCCGCGCGATGTGGCTGCCCTCTCGAACCATCTGCTCAAAACGGCGCCGCTCCACCTTGGCGTGGTTGATGCAGCAGAGGATCGTACCACCCGGCGCCAGCAGCTCGGCGGCGCTGGCGAGCAGCTCGGCATAGTCGCGCATGGCGGAAAACCGGCGTTTCTTGACCTTCGCGTAGCTCGGCGGATCGAGGACGATGAGGTCAAACCGATCGCCACGGCGCGCCATGCGTGGCAGCCACTCAAAGACATCGCCGCGCAGCGTGTCGTGCAGCGCCGGGTCGTCGAGACCGTTGAGCGCCAAGTTCGCCCGGCCTCGCTCCAACGCACCGGCCGACGCGTCAACGCTGACCGTTCGCCGCGCGCCACCCACCGCCGCTGCCACCGAGAAACCGCACGTGTAGCTGAACGTGTTGAGCACCCGCAGGTCGGCGGCGTGGTCGTGGATCCAACGCCGGTTGTCCCGCTGATCAAGGAAGATCCCAGTCGACAGCCCGTCCCCCAGTCGCACCCAGTACCGCACGCCTGACTCCGCTATGACCGCCTCGCCCTGAGGTGTCACGCGGGTGCCAAAGACCGGCTCCGTCGGCACCAGCCCAAGGCGCTGCGCATCGACGATTTGATTGGCCTGCTGGGGCCGCAGCTTCAACCAAACCGTGCGCGCGCCCAGCAGCTGGCCGACCAGGGCCGCGTTGGTGCGTGCCTGCGTCAAGGCGCTGGCGAGACGTTTCGGCGCTCGCAGCGGGTCGGGTAGGGCGTCATAGGAGGAGAGCACGAGGTCGGAGCCGTAGCAGTCCAGCGTGAGACCGCGCTCGTCGTCAAACAACCGAAACGCGTCGGTATCGGCGGCGTGGCCCAGGCCATAGCGCCGCCGCAGGGCGTCCTTGAGCCGGTCGGGGAAGGGCGTCGCCGCGCCGTGCAGCCAGCGCTTGAATCGATCCGGCGGGGGAGCCTCCAGGCGCGTCGTGCCCCAACGCACACGCAGACGATGCATGAGCGCGTGGTCAGGCCATTCGCCAGCGCTGCGGGTGCGACTCAGGCCAACGACCGGGCACCCGCGGCGGTGTAGCTCAGCCGGCCAATCGCAGGTGTCGCGGATGGTGACCTCGAGGAGAACACGGTCAGCGTTCCGGCCGCGCTCGCGAAGCTGCACACCCATCGCAGCGAGACCGGCGGTGAGGCCTTCGCCAGCGGGGCTGCCGAGCGCAGGGAGGTTGCGGACACCGATGAGCCAGGTCTGCTCGAGATCGGCAGGATTGGCGGCGAGGAGCGGCTCCAGGGTCGGCGTCAGCTGGATGACGGAGATCCCGCTGGTGCTGGCGTCGTCGCGCAGGTGCGGCTTGAGGGTGGCAGAGATCGGCGGGAGGAGGAGGGACCAGAGCGGTGGTGTGTGTGGCAGGTCTTGGGCGCGCGCGAGGCGGGGGAGCAGGGCGTTGCCGGGGCCGAGAGGGAGGGTTTCGCCGCATTCGACGGGCTTGTTGATGGCGAGCCAGGTTGGGCCCTTGGCGAGGATCCAGGCGGACGGCAGGTGCGGCCAGAGGAGCTGGGCGTCGAGGTGGTGTGCGGGCGCCAGTGGTTTGGCGGCGATGGGTGCGGAGGGGGCGGGGCTCACGGGGGATCCTGTTGGGCGGTGGGCGTGTGTTTGCCGGAGAAACCGGGCTTAGAGACGTATAGTCGCCACCGGCGGGGATGGCGAGTGGTGGTTGTTGACGTCGGTCGGGGGATGCCCTACAACTCGCGTCCGCTTTGGTTTTGCCGGGGTGGGAGCCGTTGCGCGGCTAGCTCAGTTGGATAGAGCACTGGCCTCCGAAGCCAGGGGTCATGGGTTCGAATCCCGTGCTGCGCGCCAATGATGTC
>CALENB010000346.1 GCA_937910235.1 uncultured Myxococcales bacterium
CCCAGAAATTCAAGGCTTTTTCACAACAAGACGCAACTGCCCCTCAGCGCCGACCCTCAGGTCGCCAACTACCGCGAGGCTGCTTCGCCCCACTCCTGGCTGTAGTCTTCCTCAGCCACCAGCTCGTCAACGCAGTCCCAGGAGTCGAGCTCGCTGGCGCGGTCGTGCCGCGGCCAACCCGGTGCGGAGTGCGACGCGCGAAGCCGCGAGAACGTGGCGCCAAGGACGCGGGTGACCGTTTAACCGTGGACGAAAACAAGGCAGCGCGACGCCAGGGGTTGGCGCCGCATCAGCAGTCCAGGCCTCCACGCATGCCCGGTCAGCCCGCCGCCAGGACCCCTTGCACAGCCGCCAGCAGTTCTTTTGGGTCCACCGGCTTTCGGACGATGGGGCAGCCAGTCGCCATCGCGCTGTCCTGATCCACTTCGGAGAAGATCCCGCCTGTTACAAAGATAAAGCGGTCGGCCAGGGCGGGGTCGGTCGCCTCTATCGCGGCGCGAAGCTCCAACCCGGTCATTACTGGCATCATGATGTCGCACAGGATCACATCAAAGTCGCCGTCCCTCATCTGCTCCAAGGCCTCGTCCGCCGTGTGAACGCTAGTCACATCGTGGCTGCGGAGGATTCGAGCCAGGACCCTGGCGATTGGCGGTAAATCGTCGATGACCAGGATGCGACCGACTATCGCCGGGTCACGCGACGCGTCGCTCCCGCCCGACGCGGCGGGCTGCACTGGAGCGACAGCTCGGAGTGACAACCGGAAGGTGCTGCCCACCCCCTCCTCACTGACTGCGACGATCGTACCGCCCATGCCTGTAACGATCCGATGTGACATGGCCAAGCCGAGACCGAGCCCTTCGCCGACGGGCTTCGTCGTGAAGAATGGATTGAAGATCTTGCTCAGGTTCTCTGGCTTGATGCCCGCGCCCGTATCCGTGACCTCCAGAAGTACAGCGTCGTTTTCGTGGCGGAGCCGAATCGAGAGCCTGTTGGAGTCGGCCCGAGACGACTCCATCGCTGCCAGTGCGTTCAGAATCAGGTTGATGAGGACCTGGGAGAGTTTGGCCTCGTTGCACTCCACGTACACCGGCTCCGCCGGCATCTCGAGCACTAACTGCGCCTTGTGGGGGAGTTCGTGCTCGACAACTCGGAGACACGACTCGACAAGGGCCTTGACCCCAACAGGGCCGACAGTGCTGTGAGCCGGACGCGCCCCATCCAAGAGGCTGTTCACAATCTCCGCGACCCGATTGATTCCGGTGAGGCACTCCGCCGCCAGGGTTCTCAGCTCTTGCTTTTCAGAGGCAGAACGGTCAGAGGCAGAACGGTCAGGCAGCACGAGCAGCACCTCCTGCATCTGCTGCAGATTGGCTTGGATGTAGGTCAGTGGATTGTTGATCTCATGGGCCATTCCGGCGGCCATCGTGCCGAGAGAAGCTAATCGGTCCTGCTGCATCAACTCGCGTTCGTGTTCGAGCCTCTCCGTGATGTCGCGGTGGATGATCACGATGCGACTCAACCTGCCCTGCTCATCGACCACGGGAGAGGCCGTGACCTGGTATTCGCGGGTCAGTCCCGTTTGGGTGTTGGTGGTCGACCGTGTTGTGGTGCCCGAATTACCGGAGTGCAGCAGGCTCAGGAGCTCCGGGTTTTGCAGGAGGGTTTGGGATGGATCTCCCGTGACCAAAGTCTCGGCTCCGCTTATGGACTCGGTGAAGGCGGGGTTTACGAAGTTCACTAGCCCGTCCGCGTCGCAGATCTCGATGGGATCCCAGACCTGCTCCCAAGCTTTGGCCAGGGGCATCAGCCGGTCATTGGCATGACCGAGTGCGGCCATGGTCTCCTCCAACTTGGCCGTGCGAACGAGCACGATCTCTTCCAGACTCTCGTTCAGGCGCACGACCCTCAAGCTGCTTGCGGCGAGCTGGCGGCTGAGAGCATCCCTCTGGACCAGCAACCAGGAGGTCAGGCTGAACATAATCGTGGCGATCATCGAGATGTTGATGACAAAGAAGGCGGCGCGGACCAACGGGTCTACGACGCGCGTGAAGCGTCTGGCCACCTCAGCGTCGATGGCCCCAGTTACAACGGTCAATGCGATGAAGGCCAGCCCCCAGAACAGGCTCCCACGCCAAGAACCAAGCGCGTGTGTACCCACAATGGCGAGCAGCGCCCAGAGCATGACGCCACCGCTTGCGGCAAAACCACCCAGAACCCATTGAAAGAGAAAAGGCAGCAGGACCGAGATGAAGATCTGAGCCGCCTGGACGACTCCGAAGTTCTTGCTCTTATGAAAATAAACGAGGTTCGCAAGGGTGATGGCCACGTACCCATAGGGGACCATCGCCGGTAAGTTCGACTCAAAAAAGAGGGCCAGCGTCCCCCAGACAAGCCCGCCAATGGACATCGAGCAGCCCATGTAGACGAGGTGACGGTGACGAAGCCGTTGCTCCGGCGAATCCTCTGGCCGGTCTCCGATCGCCCCTAATTGTGTGAGGCGATCCTGTGAATACGGCATAGTGTTCCTTGTTATGCGGGCTTTTGAGGTGCGAAGAGAGCGAACGAGCGATGGAGCGAGGCCACGGATCTCGATAGATGCGCCCCAATGCAGGCAGGGAGACGCTGTGAATCCCCATCTTTGTCGAGGCTTACATGTGATTCATAATATCTCGATTAGCGAACGCTGAAAGCCGCGGTCATCGCGCTACTTCCAGCCCCTCACACCCTTGTAGCTTAAACCACCGTCAGCCGCTCAGCGCAACGTTTTTATGGCTCCTGCGACAGCCGTCCTGCGAGGGCGTGCTCCACAACCTGGGCAAGCTAGCTGAGCATCGTGCCGGGTGGCGTCATTCGTGAGGGCAAAAGATCGACACTAGGTGGGAGAGAGGGCATGGGCAGCGGTGAAATCACCAACCGCGCCCACGTGGCGCAAGAGGTCCGCCGCCCATGCCCACCGCCATCTGTCCTCTTCCAGATCTTGCCGTCAACTCCATCGTCGAAACTGCTGCTGACATGATCCGTACGAATCTGCTTGTGCACGAGTCAGCTGAATCATCCCGACCGTCCGTCTCGACCCAAGACTTGCGGCAACTCGAGCACAGCGCCGCGGAGTTGGGCGCAGAGATCGGCGCGCGGGTGCTGGCTGTGACGCTCGAAGCTCGCTGTAAGCAGGTTGCGGACGCTGACATTGCGGCGCGGGGCTTGCGTCCTGAGCAGGTGAGATGGCGCCGCGAACCGGCCTACCACTACCGCATCAACTCTACGCTCGGAGTCATCAAGGTGTGGCTGGCGGCGTACCGCTTCAAGTCAAAGGCCGGTGGCTGGATCACGTGCGTGCCTGCTCGCGGTCGTGTTGTAGCGCGTCATCGCACTCGTTCGACGCCGCTGGCGTTGGAGTGGGAGTGTCGGCTCGCGGCTTTGCATCCATTCCGGCAGGGCGCAGGTCTTCTTCGGTTTTTCAGTCGCGGCAAGCTGTGCAACGAGGACAACACCATCGCCAGGCATGCAGTCGCCGTGGGTGCTGCGGTGAGCCGTGAGTGGAAGTTCTTGCCGTTTAAGCGCATCGCGAAGCTGTTGCGAAAGAGGACAACACGCTGTCGTAGGACGGGGCTACCCTACGTGCCAACATCGATGAGACACCAGCGCCCCAGTTTTTTACTGTAGGGCAACAGGTGAGCAGAGATGACCCAGGACACCAAGAAGATGCACCAACCTACCACAGCCTCCGCCTCGTCAGAGCCTCCGGAGTCGCAAGCCGAGCGGAGCGAGGCTGTAGGCGTAGGAGGCTCTGACGAGGCGACCGCCGGCCCAACGAAAAATGACCCCAACCCTGAGGTCGTTGCCAAGCCAATCAGGCGAAAATTCACTGCCAAGTACAAGATGCGCATCCTCGAGGAGGCCGACCAGTGCAGCGCCCCGGGTGACGTTGGCCGTCTACTGCGGCAAGAAGGGCTTTACAGCTCCCACCTGACCAACTGGCGTAATGCACGCGACGCCGTCGCTCTTGGTGCGTTGGAGCCAAAGAAACGGGGCCGTAAGCCACTGGCGAGCAATCCGGCCACTAAGACTATCGCTAGGCTGGAGAAGACGAACGCCGTGCTGACGGAGAAGCTCCGGCAGGCCACTTTGATCATTGAGATCCAAAAAAAAGTGGCGGCACTGATGGCCGACAACGAGGAGACCCAGTGATGATTGCGGGCGTCACCACCCTCTCGACCGCTCGCGTAAATGTGCGGCAGGCCTGTGCCGCCCTCGCCGTATCGCCAGCCACTTGGTACCGCCACCAGTCGGACAAACCGCAAACGTCAAAGCCGAGGCCCACGCCAGCTCGGGCGTTAAGCGGCGAGCAGCGTCAGGAGGTACTCGACACCTTGTGCGAGGAGCGATTCGTCGACCGCTCGCCTGTCCACGTTCACGCGACGTTACTGAGCGAAGGGAACTATCTTTGCTCGTCGCGCACGATGTATCGAATACTCGCAGCCAATAAGTCCTCAAAAGAAAGACGAAACCAGCGCCGGCACCCGAACTACACCAAACCGGAACTGCTCGCACAGGCCCCCAATCAGGTCTGGTCCTGGGACATCACACGGCTCCGCGGGCCGAAGAAGTGGAGCGCGTCCTACCTATATGTGATGATGGACATTTTCAGCCGGTACGTCGTGGGGTGGATGATCGCAAGCACCGAAAACGCTGACCTCGCCGGCCAGTTCATCAAGCAAACCTACAACAAGCACGCTATTGACCCGGAAACGCTGACGATTCACTCCGACCGAGGCGCGCCGATGACCGCAAAGACAACCGGAGAGTTGCTCATCGATCTCGGCGTAGCGCGGTCTCTGAGTCGCCCTCAAGTCAGCAATGATAAACCGTTTTCGGAGGCGACATTCAAGACGCTGAAATACCACAGCACGTTCCCAAATCGCTTTGAGCACCCGGATGTAGCGCGGCAATTCTGCAGCACATTCTTCGAGTGGTACAACAACGACCACTGCCACTCCGGCGTTGTCATGCTGCTGTCTGCCGACGTTTTCTATAACCGTGCGGCAACATGGATAGACCGCATGAAGCCGCTTTCACTCTGAGCCACCCTGCCGAGTTTACATAACACTCATTATAGGACGCTGGAATGCGACCGCCGAGCCGCTCCAGCCCACTCCTTACACCACCACAGCCCCAGAAATTCAAGGCTTTTTCACAACAAGACGCAACTGCCCCTCAGCGCCGACCCTCAGGTCGCCAACTACCGCGAGGCTGCTTCGCCCCACT
>CALENB010000347.1 GCA_937910235.1 uncultured Myxococcales bacterium
TGACTGGCGCAGTACACGCTGAGGCACGGGTTGGTGCTCTGCGTGCAGACGAGCGCCGATCCTGCCAGACATGCCTTGCTGCTACATTTATCTCCCGTGGTGCAGGCGTTACCGTCGCTGCAGGCGACGCCGTTGGCCGCGACGTAGGTGCAGCCAGACGAGGTGGAGCACGCGTCGGTCGTGCAAGCGTTGCCGTCGCTGCAGCTGAACGTCGTCCCCTGGCACTGCCCCGATTTGCAGGTGTCGTTGTTGGTGCACTTGCTGCCGTCGTCGCAAGATCCGCCAGACACCGGCGCAAACACACATTGGCCACCGCTCGAGCAGCTGTCTTTGGTGCAGGGTTTGCCGTCGGTGCAGGTCTTGGGCGTGCCCTTGCACTGGCCCGACTGGCAGCTGTCTCCTGTCGTGCAGGCGTCGCCATCGCTGCAAGCGGCCCCAGAACTCGGCGTGAAAGTGCACCCGGTCGAGAACGAGCAGCTGTCTTTGGTGCAGGGCTTGCCGTCTGTGCACGCGAGCTGGGCCCCGCCAACGCACTTACCCGACTGGCACGTGTCGTTGGTCGTGCACTTGTTGCCGTCCTCGCAGCTCGAGCCGGAGTTGTTGAAGGTGCAGCCGATCGGCCCGGCATCGGGCGCTGCTGTGTCTGGCGTACCCGTGTCCGGCGAACCTGTGTCCGGCTGAGTCGTGTCCGGCTGAGTCGTGTCCGGCTGCGTCGTGTCCGGCTGCGTCGTGTCCAGCTGAGTCGTGTCCGGCTGCGTCGTGTCCGGCTGCGTCGTGTCCGGCTGCGTCGTGTCCGCCGACATCGTGTCCAGCTGAGTCGTGTCCGCCGACATCGTGTCCAGCTGAGTCGTGTCCGGCTGAGTCGTGTCCGGCTGAGTCGTGTCCGGCTGGGTCGTGTCCGGCGTCATCGTATCCGGCTGGGTCGTGTCCGGCGTCATCGTATCCGGCGACATCGTGTCCGGCTGGGTCGTGTCCGGCTGGGTCGTGTCCGGCGTCATCGTGTCCGGGGTTGGGGCGTCGTCAGCGCCCGAATCTACGGACGACACGCCGGAGTCGCCGCTATCGCTGGCACCGATGGCGTCCAGTCCCGGCGAGACATCGGCGGCGGCGAGCTGCGCTGGATTTTGGAACCGGAAGTCGGAGGCCGGCACCCGCGTCCCACAACCGCCCACCCATGCGACCGTGAGGAGGGCGGCGAACACCACAGGCAACGACAGCCGGAGGCTGCGCGCGGGGGAGGTCTGAGAACTGCAGCTGTCGTTCATCGATGATTGTCCCGCGCGCGCTTCTCGACGCGATCGCCGTGACGATTAGAAGCGCACACTCAACACGGCGCCTCGGCCTGAGGGGATCGGCGCGAGGGTCACCTGCGACGCCGCAGGTGTGCTCAGAATCAGCCAGCCACCGACGGACGCGGCCAGCACGCCAACGCCAACGAGCGCACCACCCAGCGCGGCCGACCTGTCGAGGCGGTCTTGCTCGGTACCGTAAGTGGCGGCGTCGATCCCGACGACGCGGCCGCCGACGTCACGCTGCGCCACCTTGCCGTCCAGGCTGCGCTGGTCGGTCGCGTAGCCGGCGAGGACCCAGCCGCCGCCCGCCAACGCGACGACCCCGACGACCACGCTCGACCAGCCCGTAGGGCGTCGCCACGCCTGGGCATCCACGGCGCGCTTCTGAGTCAACTGCGCCATGCGTGCGCGCTCCTGAGCCCGGATTCTCAGCGCAATCGCCGCTTCACGTCGCCGCGCCTGTTGAATCTCTGCGACGAGCACACGGCACCGCGCGACCACCGCCGGCGGGGCGTCAGGGAGCTCGATCACGCGGGCGTAGTCCGTCGCCGCGCGATCCCGATCGCCACCGCGCTGCGTCGCGCGCGCCGCGTTGAACAAGTACACCGGCTTGGGATCGAGCTCGTAGGCCGCGCGAAACTGCGCCGCGGCGTCGACGAACCGCTTCATCTTGTAGTGCGCCACGCCGGTGTGAAAGGCGGCGAGGGCGACGGCAGCCTTCTTGTGGGCGCGGCTGCGGCGCGAGGCCTGGGCTTGCGACGGGAGGAGCAGCAGCGGAGCGGCGACGAGCAGCGGCGCGGCGATCGGCGTCACGGTCAAGGGGCTCATCAACGTGGTCATGGACGCCGCCAACAGCAGCGCCGTGACCGGACGCCGAGGGCGGCGCGCAGGCTGGCGAGGTGGTCGAGATGCAGGCCGGAACGGCGTCATGTTCGTCCTGTGATCGAGGGGGCGTCGAGCTTCTCACAAAATCCCGCTGCTGGTATGGCCCTTGGGAATGTACCTCGGATCGATCGACGACCACCACCCTTTCGTGTGAACCTCGGCGCCATGAGTCAGGTCTCCCTTTGCCCACGCTGCATCAAGCCCCTCACGACGCCAACGTGCCCCACGTGCGGCGCGCGAGCGGTGGCGACGCGGCTGCCAGACGCCGACGTTGGCGCGAGCTTGACCGGACAGCTGCTCGATGGCCGCTTCGAGATTGGCGCGCTCATCGGCGAGGGCGGGATGGGCAAGGTCTATCGTGGCGTCCAGCGTCCCCTGGGCCGCGACGTGGCGATCAAGGTCATCTCCCACGTCGGCAACGCCAGCCTGTATTGGCACAAACGTTTTCTCCGCGAGGCCAAAGTCACGTCGCGACTCTCGCATCCCAACAACATTCGCCTCTACGACTTTGGCTACACGGAGACCGGTGACCTCTACATGGCCATGGAGCTGCTGCAAGGCCGAGATCTCGCGGTCTTGCTCGCCAAACAGCGACGGCTGGAGCCGGCGCGCGCGGTCGCGATCTGTCGGCAGATCTTGGCTGCGCTCGGCGAGGCGCACGCGCTCGGGATCGTCCACCGCGATCTGAAACCCGGGAACGTATTTCTATGCGACCACGCAGGCGCAGAGCACGTTAAGGTGATGGATTTTGGTTTGGCCAAGGTGCACGCCGACCCAGGCCTGAGCAAGCTGACGCGCACCGGTACGGTCATGGGCACACCCGCCTACATGCCGCCCGAGCAGGCCCGATCGCAGGAGACCGACGCGCGCACCGACCTCTATAGCCTTGGGGTGATGCTGTTTGAGATGCTGGTGGGGCGCGTGCCGTTCACCGCCACCACGATGCTGGGTTTGCTGATGGCGCAAGTCCAATCGCCGCCGCCGCGCCTGGGTGACTTGCGGCCCGGATTGCTCGGCTTGGAGGCGTTTCAGGGGCTCCTCGATGCCCTGCTGGCCAAGGATCCCAACGACCGCCCCGGCAGCGCGGCCGAGGTCATGGCGCGGCTCGACGGCGTGGACCTGTCGGCGGGCGTGGTGGTGGCCAGCGCGGGCGTGAACGATGAGACCGAGATGATGGACGTCATCGTGGTGGATGCGGCGGACGACGCCATCGGCACGGCTGCGGCGGCCATGAGCCATGCGCCAACGATGCACGCCGCGCTCAGCCTCGACGAGGAGGCGACGAGCGAGCTGGAGGTCATCGCGGTGGCCGCGGCGCCGCCTCCCTTGCCGCTCCGCGTGCGACTGCCGCCAAGAAGGCCGCAGAGCAAGCCGCAGAGCAAGCCGCAGAGCAAACCGCAGAGCAAGCCGGCCGCCGCACGCGCCGCCGCAGATCCCGCCGCTGGTCCCGATCGGGCGATGGCGCGGGTGGACGTGGAGATCCGGCTCGCTGGCGTCGCGGCAGGGTCGGCGCCACAAGTTGAGATCTGGTTGTCGGCGCCCAAGTCCGACGGCGCCGAGGCGATGCGCCCGGTCGGTCCGCTCGCGCACACGGGCCCCAGCTGGACGGGACACGCCGAGGTGCCCGAGGCGATGATCCCCACCCTGGCTTTTCGCCTGCAAATCCGGGGTGCGACGGGGGCGCGATGGCGACTTCGGGTCGGGGCGCGCCAGCTGCAGCGTGCCCTGTTGTTCAGCCACCAAGGCCGGGTCGAGGGGGACCGTTTCTCCGTGCAGGGGCGGCGTGGTGACGCTGGATGAACACGTCTGCCCGCCGCGCCGCGCCACGCCCCTCGACCATCCGGGTGTGCCCCGAGTGCGAACGCACGATGACGGCGCGGCGCTGCGAGGCGTGCGACGCCGCGACGATCCCGGAGGCGGTGCTGCAGCCCGCGTTCGATGCGCTCATCGGCACCACGCTTCAGAACCAGTACAGGATCGAGGCCGAATTGGGCCGCGGTGGCATGGGGACCGTCTATCGCGGCACGCAGCTCACCATCGGCCGCGCCGTCGCCATCAAAGTGATCTCGGAGGGCTACGCCGGCGACCTGGCGTCGATTCGCCGCTTCCGCCGCGAGGCGCGGATCACGTCGCAGCTCACCCACCCCAACACGATTCGCGTGTTCGACTTCGGGCTGACGGAGGCGGGGCAGGTGTTCCTCGTCATGGAGTTGCTCCAGGGCCGCGAGCTCGCCGAACAGCTGCAGGACGACGGTCGCCTTTCGCTGGCGCGCGCGATCGACATCTGCGTGCAGGTGCTCGGCGCGCTGGAGGAGGCCCACGCGGCCGGCGTGGTGCACCGCGACCTCAAACCAGCGAACATCTTCATGCAGCGCGTCGGCGATCGAGAGATCGCCAAAGTCATGGATTTTGGGATCGCGAAGGGCGGCGCCGAGCACTCCCAGATGACCAAGACTGGCATGATGATCGGCACCCCGTCCTACATGTCACCTGAGCAATCGCGTGGTGAGCGTGTCGGACCGGCGACGGACCTCTACGCCATCGGGATCATCCTCTACGAGCTGCTGACCGGCGCGGTGCCGTTTAGCGCCGAGACGCCTGTGGCGACGCTGCTGATGCACGTCGCCAACCAGCCGCCGCGCCTGCGGGAGACCCGACCGGACCTAGCGGAGGTCGACGCGGTGCAGTCGGTGTTGGACCGGTTCCTCTGCAAGGAGGTGGCGGGACGGCCGGCGAACGCGGCGGAGGCGGCGGCGCTGCTCAACCGGCTGCGCAACGGTGTGTCGAATCAGCGAGGGTCCCACGAGGGCGATGCGAGCCCGAACGCGGCGAATCTACGCGGGGCGAATCTGCGCGGAGAGCCGACCGGCCTCACGGACGGACAAGGCGCTCAGGATGCGAGCCAGCGGCTGACTACGCGCCAGCAAACTCAGGCGCTCGTGCTGATCGCGGCGCTCGCGGCGCTGCTGTTGTTGGGCCTCGGGGGCGGGGCCGTGATCTGGTTCGTGAGCGCGCGGACCTCGCAGACAAGCCAGGATCGTGGGGCTTCAGCGCCCGCGGCGGAGGGCAAACGCGCCGAGCCAAGCACCGAGGAGAGGCCAGCCGCGCCGCCCGCGCCGACGCCGAAACCTGCGCTGAAACCTGCTTCGGAACCAGAGGCGACACCAACGCCGAAACCAGAGGCGACACCAGCGCCGAAACCAGCGGCGACACCAGCGCCGAGCGCGGCGCCAACGCCGAAGCCGACGCGTGCGTCGCGCCGGAAGGCGAAGGTCCGGTCACGACCGAAAGGGCGGTCCAAGCCCAAGCCGGAGCCGAAGGCGGCCAAGCAACCCTTTATGGTGGAGTAGGCAGGGAGGCGTCGCGGTGGCGGCGGCTGCATCGGCCAGGCGTGGCGCTGCGCCCGGTTCACTCAGTGCTTCATGTAAGTGCCGACCAGCTGCGTTTGGGCCAAGATGTGGCCTTGCATGGCGATCAGCAGCTGCGCCTTGGTGGGAGCGCCGAGGTCGTCGAACGTCGTGTCGAGCGCGTACAGCTTGTGGAAGTAGCGGTGCTCGCCGATGGGCGGACACGGCCCACCCCAGGCCAATTTACCCCAGTCGTTCTTGCCGTGCGTGGCGGGCCGCGGCAGCGCTTTCGAGGCGTCTTCGGCCAGCTGATTCACCGTCGCCGGTAGGTTGTAGACCACCCAGTGCACCCAGACGGTCTTGGGCATCCTTGGGTCGGGGGCGTCTGGGTCGTCGACGATGAGCGCGAAGCTCTGGGTGCCTGCTGGCGCGTCATCCCAGTCGAGCGGCGGCGAGATGTCGGCGCCCTGGCAGGTGTATTTCCTGGGGATCGAGCCGTCCGCTTCAAAGGCGTCCGAGGTCAGCGAAAAGGCGATCTTCTCGCGGCTGACGGGGGGAGATCTGGTTGCGGATGGGGGCTGAACG
>CALENB010000348.1 GCA_937910235.1 uncultured Myxococcales bacterium
TTGGCTCCGGCGGCTGTGGGGCGGTGGTGTTGATCCTGTGCGTCGCGGTGCTGAGCACGGCCGTCATCGGCGGATTGACCATCGTCTTTGTCTGGCTGCGTGGTCTCTGGCGCACGGTGCGACGCCTCGGCGAGCCGGAGGTGCACTTGTCGCCGGCCGAGTGGCTGAGCCAAGCGCGCCGCGCGTCAACGCTGGAGAGGTGGCTGCCGACGAACGACCTGGCGGTGCGCATGGTTCGCGCCCTGAGCCGCGCGCTTGCCGGCCGACCTGCCGATGGTCGATTGGCGGCCCGTGTGCGTTCGAGAGCCCAGCGACAGGGCGGCCGGGTGGCGGCGATTGAGGTCTCGATCGACGAGGGCCTGTCACCGAGTGATGCGCTGAGCGTGCTGGCGCGGCTCATCGCACGGCATGGTGGCGACCTACAAGTCAGCGACGCAGGGGATATCGACGCCGTGTTTGACGCTGCGGTCGCCCAGGCGCGGCCGACGGGAGATGACGCGAAGCCACGCCGCATGGAGTACCTGCCGACGCTCGCGAAGCAGCCAAGAGATCACAGCGCCGTCGGCGTGAACCTGCCCGGACTCACGCGGGATCATCTCGACGCAGCGACCCGCCTCGCTGGCGGCCCGCTGATCACGTTGCTCGCGATGCTGGTTGCCCTGCTCTTCGCCCCCGCCGAGCTGCCGGCGCCTGCGGGCGAGCTGGGTCTGTTGGCGGTGTTCTGCCTGCTGGTGCCAGGCACGTTGGTGCTGACGGTGGCCACCCGCGCGGTGACCGCCGAGACGGCGCGGCAGGGCTTGCTGCGAGACGTTCGCGACGCAGCGATTCAGGCCGTCAAGACCCAGCTAATCGCCGAGAAATCCAGCGCCACGCCATCACCGCTGCTGCCTGAGTTTGTCGCGCGCGAGCTGCGCGGTGCGATGCGAACGCTGGTGCCGAGTTGGGGAGAAGCGACTCTGCGGTTGGAGGTCGAGGCGGCGTGGGCTGATCTTGGCCTTGGGTCGCACCTGTCGGGCGAGACGATCGCTGAGCGATGGGAGGTGGCGCCACTGGCCGCGCGTTTGAAGTCGTTGGCGCGCCTGCGTGCGGAGTCGCTCAGGCCAGCCGCAGAGACCGACGGAGGGGTCGCCGTAGTGCATGGCGGAGATGAGGTGATCTTCGACTCAGACGCCGCGTAGCCGCCCCGGACTCGCGCGATGCAACGCGTGTCGATGCTGCTGTCCGACTCAGTTGCGCCCAGCGTTCGGGCGCAGGCGCGGCGCCACTAACCAGCGAGCGTCGCGGTCACCAAGAAGATCGGATAGCGACGCCCCTCCTTGCTCACCTCCATCGCCGTTCGAAATCGGACGTCCATGAAACCATCGGCGACCAGCAACGCGCCGAGCACCTCGCGGTCAAATCCTGAATGGTAGACGCCCGCCATTCCGGCTGGATGAAAGCTGCCATCTTCGCTGTCCAAGTCAGCCAGCGCCACGCGACCGCCAGGCCTGAGATGCTCGGAAAACCGCCGGATCAGCGCGTCCGTGTCCCGCACGTGATGCATCGCCATGGCGCTCACGATGAGGTCAAACTTGCGCCCCAGCGGCTCGGCCAGGATGTCCTGGCACACCGGCTGCACCTTGCCCTGCAGCTCAGGCTTGGCAGCGAGCGTGGCCAGCATCGCAGCGGACACATCGACGGCCCAGACGCGCGCGACATGCGGGGCGAGGGCCAACGCGACCAGCCCCGTACCAGCGCCAAAATCCATCACCTCCAAGGCGTCGCTGAGGGGTACGTGCGCGTGCAGCGCTCGGCCGACACCAGCGGAGATCGCTTGTGGGACCGGCATTTGGTCCCACTCGTAGGCGTTGTCGGCGAACAGGTCAGTCATGAAGGACTCCGGGCGGTGGTCATCTAGCGCGAGGCTAGTCGGCGACGTCTATCGCCGTTGCTCGGCGCTGTCCCCACAAGTTGGTGTGTCGGCCTCGACAGGGGGGCGACCTACAACAAAGCCTGCGGCGATTCCCCTGCAGCGCCAGTCTTCAGGTGCTCACCAGTTGAGACGACCGACGTGAGGTGGCGCGAGCATCGGTGCGCGCCACGACCGAGCGCGAGCTCCGATCGGTTCCCGCACGCCACGTCGACACACGCGATGGCTCACCGCCGGTGATCACCACCTGGTCGCGCCCGTTGGACTTGGCTCGGTACAGCCGCACGTCCGCCAGTGATGTCAGCGCTTCGGCGTCTAGTGAGTTCACCTCCGCCAAGCTCGCCACCCCGATGGACACCGTCACCGAGATGTCCTGCTGATTCGGGACCGTGTGACTCGTCTGGCCCACCGTCTGGCGGATTCGCTCCGCGACCTTCGCGGCGGTCGCCAGCGCGGTGTTCGGCATCAGCAGCACGAACTCCTCACCACCGACCCGCGCGAGCACGTCTTCTTCCCGCACGGCTTTTTGCAGCGTGTCCGCCACCGTCCGCAGGACAGTGTCGCCCATCGCATGACCCCATTGGTCGTTCACGCGCTTGAAATGATCCAGATCGAGCACCATCGCGCAGAGCGGCCCGCCGGTGCGGTGGGCGACAGAGACAGCCCGAAGGAACTCCTCGTCCAGGTAGGCCCGATTGTGGCAGTGCGTCAGTCGATCACGCGTCAGCGACTCGAACTGTGCGTGCTGAAAGGCGCGATCGTCGGCGTCGAGCCAGTCCAGCCGCATCGTCACGCGCTCACCCAGCGAGAACTTGGCGCGGTCTTCCAGCAAGATGTTCTGCACGTGGTCACCGCCGACGAAGGTGCCATTGCTGGAATCGACGTCGGTCAAGCGCACGCTGTTCCCCACGACGTCCACACGGGCATGCTCGCGGGACACCCCAGAGTCGGTGAGCGCGATGTCGTTGTGTACCGCCCGGCCGATCGCGGTCACGCCGGTGGGGAGCAGGTAGAGACGGCCCGGCAGCTGTCCGCGCATAACAATCAGACAGGGCAGGCGAGCGGCAGGATCCTGCGCTGAGGGAGCCGAATCTTCGGTCACGAGCGTGTCCGCGCGGCGGCGGCGGAGCGACGCGACCGGCAGCGAGATCGGCGGCGTGTGCTCATCGACGGCAACACGCTCACGGAACACGGTGGGCAGCGGCGCGGTTGAGCGTTGATCGTCAGTCATGATTTACTGCACGCCCGTCGCTTTGGACTCTCACAGGTTAGCTGACCCAGATCAAAAGAGATCCCGTGGCAGAAGTGACGCGTTTGGTTCACCTAGTCTAGGCACGATCCAAGTAGTTGTCACGAGTGATGTGGAGGTTTAACGACTCAGCAAAATCAGCTCGGCGGGTGGTGTCGGCGCGAATGCAACCCATGGTGGGGTTTCAGGCGCAGCGACCGCATAGCAGCCACCGCATAGCAGCCACCGCATCGCGGCCACAGCGCAGGAGCCACGGCCGCACCGACCGGTGGCCCAACGCCGGCTTCGCACCTGGCGGCACCTGAGCGTGCTCGGAGCCGGCCTCGATCATCGTTTCGTCCATGACGGTAGACCAGGCAGTCTCGCGAAC
>CALENB010000349.1 GCA_937910235.1 uncultured Myxococcales bacterium
TGCTGTTCGGTCGCTGTTTTTTTCGTGGTGGACGAAACGATGACCAAGGCCCAGCCGTGGACCCAGTCGGCGGCTGAAGGACACGCGCCGCGGCGTCCAAACGGTGGACGTGTCCGCCGGTCGGCGCCATGCTACCGCCATGGCACTACTCACACCCGAGTCCGTTCTAGGCGCCGCACGACAGGTCATTGGCTGGGGCTTCACGGCTGCGTACATCCCGGCGATCGTCGCCGTTTGCGCCCTCACGCCCGAGGAGCGACGCACAACCGTCGGTCCAAAGCTGACGCGGACCTGGGGCCTGACGATGGCCACGATCGCCGGAGTCCAGGTCAGCTACACCCCAGCGGCTAGGGCCGCGCTCGACGAGCGGGTACCGCGGGTCCTCTGCTTCAACCACGGCTCCACGCTCGACGTGCTCACAGGCGCCGCCCTGTTGCCCGAAGGCGGCGTGCTGGTGGTGAAGAGCGAGATGAAGAAGGTGCCGCTGCTCGGCATAGGCTGCACAGCGATCGGGTCGATCTTCCTCGATCGCGGCGATCGCGACCGTGCCTTCGCGTCGCTTGAGGACGCCGCGCAACGCATAAAAACAGAGCGCCTACAAGTTCTTATCGCACCAGAAGGGACCCGTTCGACCGACGGATCGCTCGGAAAATTCAAAGTCGGCGCCTTTCACCTCGCCGCGCTGGCCGGCGTGCCCATTTTGCCCATCGTGCTGCACCGCCACTCTGCGCTGTGGCCCCACGGTCGCCTGGCGCCACACCGGGGCGAAGCCATCATCGACGTTCTCGAACCCTTTCATGTCAGGGGTTTGGAGAACGACTCGCTGCGTGACGACGCGATTGAGCTGCGCCGGCGCTACGCCGAGGCGCTCGCTGCTGGCCCCCTAGCCTGAGCTAGATCGCTGCACGCGTCGGAAAGTTCTAGTCCTTAGCGTGGAGATTCTTGCGCTGCGAAGCTGCTTTTGTGCTGGCTTCATTACGAGCGCAGTTGAGAATTTCGTTAGAGTTCTCACAAAGTTGCCCAACAGGACCCCGGCCCCAGGAGTTGATATGCGCCCCAACCGACTGAAAAGCCTAGGCGTCGCGACGCTGGTTTGGTTGATGGCCGTGTCCAGTACCGGTGCCGCGTTTGCGCGGACGTTCACGCTCGATGGCAGCATCGCGGAGTGGACGGAGGCCGATCGCCTCGATCTCGTGCCGGGCACCGGAGTCGAAGGCTTCAAGCTCTACGGCTATCACGACGCGGTTACGCACAAGTACCACCTAGCGCTCACGGCCAATCAGGCGATCGGTGCTGGCACGACCTTCTGGCTCAACACCGACCGCGACGAGACGACCGGCTACTTAGTGTGGGGATTTCTGGTCGGCGCCGAGTTCAACATCAACATCAGCGACGACGGCGCCCCGCACCTCTACACCGGCGGCGACGGTCAAACGTGGATGTTGGGTCCGCTGAGCCACGCCTACGACGCAACCAAAACCATCTTTGAGGTCGAGTTTGACGAAGGCATGGTCGCGGCGAACACCCCGATCAACATGTGGGCAGACGTCAACAACAGCGTCTTTCTGCCCGGCTGGTATGGCATCGGCGGCTACAGTATCGACGCGGTCGGCGTGCCACCGCCCCCCGTCGCGCCGACCAGTGGACCGATCACGCTCGACGGCGATCTGAGCGACTGGAACCCGAAGGACCGCATCGACCGCCTGCCGGGCACCAGCGTCGTCGGCTACGAGCTATACGGCCGAGCCGACGGGCAGACCTACTACTTCGCGATCAAGAGCCTGCCGCCCGCTGCGGTTCCGGGCGCCAACACGACGCTCTGGCTCAACACCGATCGGAATCGCGCGACCGGCCATCAGGTCTGGGGTATTGCGGTCGGCGCTGAGAACAACATTAACTTCGCCGCAGATGGCAGCCCGCACCTCTACACCGGCGCGGCCGCGCAGAATTGGCTGACTGGCCCGTTGCCGCACGCTCGCAGCGCCGACGGCACGGTGGTGGAGATCGCGCTCAACCAGGCCTTGCTAGATCCGTCGGCCCTGTCGATCGACATCTCGGTAGACATCAACAACGTCGTGTTTGTCCCGGCTGACTTCACCGGCCCAGGCTACACGTTGTTTCACCCGGCCGACCTCCCGGCCCGCAGCCAGAACCGTCCCGTTCGTGTCGGGATCGTGTATTCGGCGACGTCCGCGGCGAAGTACTTCGGCGACAAGGCCTACTCACAGCTCTACGCCGCGATGCAGCATCAATGCATGCAGGCAGGTATCCCCTATACCCTGCTGCACGAGTCCGATCTGGCCGACATCAACAAAATCAAAGACCTCGACGTCCTGTTTCTGCCCTATTTCGCCAACCTGCCGGCCGCCGCGATGCAAGAGGTTGAAGACACGCTCGTACGCGCCGTCTACCACTACAACATCGGTCTGATCACGTCGGGCAACTTCCTCACCAACGACGAGAACGGCAACGCGCACTCCGGCGACAGCTACGCCCGCATGAAACACGTGCTCGGTCTAACGCTGGATGGCTACTTCGGCCCGGAAGATCACAGCATCAGGGCGGGGACGGGCCACCCAATCCTGCGCTCGTACGCCCCCGGCGAGGTGCTCGGCAACTATGCGGCCGGGTACATGCAGTATTACAAGCGACACTTCAGCGTCGCGCAGTCGTTCGTGGACGTCCTCAACTCAACCAGCTCCCACAAGGTCGCTTGGTCTGTGGAGCTGGGCGGGCGCAGCGTGCACTTCAGCAGCCCGGCCGTGATGGCCGACACAGACCTCGCGTGGCGCGCCGTGCTGTGGTCGATCTATGGCGACAGGCCGTGGGTTGGCATGCAGGTCAGCCGGCAGTCCGCTGTGTTCATTGGACGATGCGATATGGATCAATCGCAGTACGTCGACGAAGTGACGGAGTTCTACCCTGCGCTGCTTCAGGTCATCGCGAAGTGGAAGACCAACTACAACTTCGTGAGCTCGTACTACGTCAACGTCGGCAACAACCCCAAGCAGGGCGAGACCACCGACTGGGCCTATTCTGGTGGTATCTACAACGCGCTCATCGCGATGGGGAACGAGATCGGAACGCACTCGTACACGCACCCTGACTACACGACGCAGCTGACGGAAGCGCAGCTCACCTTCGAGTTCAAGGACTCGCGTGACGTGATCGCGAAGAACTTGGGCATCGATGTCATCAGCGCGGCGGTGCCCGGCAATCCGGAGAACCTCGCCGTCGACACCGTGCTCGACAAGTTCTTCAGCTACGTATCCGCCGACTTCTCGGGCACGGGCGCTGGTTATCACGGCGCGATGGGCTTTCTGACGCCAGACTTCAACATGGTCTACTTGGCCCCCAACCTCTACTTCGACTTCACCATGATCGGCTTCCTCGGCTACACGGCGGACCACGCGCTGGCGAAGTGGCGCGAGCAGTACGACACGCTCGCGGCGCACGCGCCATCGCCATTCATGGTCTGGCCTTGGCATGACTACGGTCCAACGAGCTATGAGAGCCCCGCCTATACTGAGGCCATGTTCACCGACTTCATTGGCTATGCATTCGCGCAGGGCGCAGAGTTCACGACGGGTGCGGACGCGGCGGCTCGTATCATCAGCTTCGCCAACACCGACGTGCGGGTGGGCGGCGCGAGCGGCAACACGGTGCTGGCCACGGTCAGCGGTGACGTCGCTACGGGCGTCATGGCGCTGCGGGTCGAGACCTCAGACGGCCTGAAGATCAGCTCCGTGGAGGGATGGCCAGCGTTTAGCGGCGACAAGGTGCTGCTTGGCGAAGGTGGCGGCGCCTACAAGATTCACCTCTCCAGCGCCGGCGCGACGACGCCCCACATCAGCAAGCTGCCGATGCGCGCTCGACTCAAGACCGCGTCACTGACGACGGCCGCAGGCGACGCGGGCAGCCTAGCGTTCTCCTTCTCGGGAACCGGCGCCGTCGAGGTCAGCTTCCCGCGCGGCACGTACCTGCCCTCGGCGCCGTGCGGAAACACGACGACGTACAACAACAACGTGCTGTCCATTTCGTTCGACACCGCTGGCGATCACGCCTGCGTCGTCGCTTGGTAATCGCCACACATGTCCATGCGTCCCCATACCTGCCTCACGGTGGCCGCCGCGTTGCTGCTGGCAGGCTGCAGCACCGGCCCCAAAAACTGGGTCGCCTACTACGGCGCCGACGCACCGCCCGAGGTGATGCAGGGGTTTGACCTCGTGGTGGTCGATCCCGGTTATCGCGGCTCAATCACCACGCTCAAGGCCCGCGGCGCCAAGGTCTTGGCGTATCTGTCGATCGGCGAGATCGCGAAACACCACAAGGCGTTCATCCGAGCGCAGCAGGCCGGGCTGTTGCTGCGTGAAAACGTGAACTGGAAGGGCGCCTGGGTCGTGGACGTGCGCGACCCGCGCTGGCAGCAGCTGGTGGTTGAGGAGCTCGCCACTGCCCTGCTCCGCCGCGGGTTTGACGGCCTGTTCTTGGACACGATCGACTCGCCGCTGCACCTCGGCCACACCGAAGCGGCGCGTTTTCCGGGGATGAAGGCGGCGACGGTGCGTCTCATTCAGGCGTTGCATCGGCGGCATCCGGACGCAGCGTTGATGCTGAACGGCGGCCTGCCGATCGTCGGGAGTTTGAAGGACGCAGTGCACATGCTGGCGATCGAGTCGACGCTGAGCACCTGGGATTTTCAGAAGAAGGTGCCGCTGTGGCGGACGCCGGCGGAGCGGAGCGCGGCGCTGGGACGCCTGCAACAGGCGAAGATGGCCAATCCATCGCTCCGAATCTTCACGCTAGACTATTGGGATCCGGCCGACGCAGCGTCAGTGCACCGCATCTACGCCGAGCAACGTGCACGCGGATTTGTACCGTATGTGGCGACGATCGCGCTCAATCGCGTGGTCTCTGAACCAGCGCAGGCCCAGTCGCCTGCGGCCAGTCAGTGATTGGAGTGACGTGCAGCGCATCACACGCAACGCGAATGTCACCGTGCTCGTCGTGGTGGTCATCAGCCTCGCCGCCGCGCCGATGCTGCTCCCCTCGGATACAGAGCTAGGTTCCCATCTTCTCAGCGATAACGCCCAAACCGAGGCCCGCCACTACTTGGAGGCGGCGCTGCGTGGCCAAGGCAAGCAACAAGCGGTTGTGGTGCCGCTGGCGAAGATCTACGGCGAACAAGGGCGACACGAAGAGGCCTTGGACCTGCTGCGGCAGCTTCAGAACACGGGCCCCGAGATCTCGGTGATGCGTCGTGGCTTGCTGCGCCGATCTGGGCGCCTCCTGACGTATGTGGAGGATCTCGAACGGCAACGTGCCCCGGAGCCCGGGCCGCGAGAGCTGGAGGAGCTGGCGCGGTTGTACGGCGCGCAGCAGCTTGTGGAGCTGCGCCTGAACGTGCTGCTTCGTCTGCGCGAGACACGGCCCAATAGCCTGCAGCTAGGGCGTCAGGTCGCGCAGCTCCACCTCCGACTCGGCGACAAGTCCGCGGCGCTCGGCGTGATGCGCGAGCTGTGGAGTCGCTCGCCCACCAGCCTGACGCGCGAGGACTTCTTGCTGCTCGCGAGCCTGTCGATCGAGCTGGATCCGAGCGACGTCGCGCTGGCGTTGGTGGACACACATGTCGACGGCATCGGGCGGCCGGGGGACCGTGTGACGCTGGCGCGGCTGATGGCCGGCGTAGGGCGGTTTCACGAGGCCGCCGCGCTGCTGGACGTCGCCATGAACGACCCGCGGGCATCCGCCGATACGATCGACGTGTGGGCGCTCGCGCAGATCGCGCTAGGGCAGACCGCGACCGCCTACGCACGCCTACGCGCCCGGGCCGACAGCGTGTCAGCGCGCACCACGCGGCTGCTCTGCAATCTGGCGCTCCGGCAGCGCGACGACGTAGGAGCGCTGCGGATCGGCGGTCGGGCCGACTTCGTCGGGCTTGACGATTCAACGCTGCTGGGCCTGGCTGGGGCCGCCGTACGCCAGCGATCGAAGGCGCGACTACGCCATATTTTGGCCCGGATCAGCGAGCAAGCGCTGCGCGACGACGCCGTCGCCACAGCCCACATGTATTGGTCGGTTGGCGACAAACGCACGGCGCTGCAATGGGCGAGCGAGGCCGCCGCGCAGGAGCACCTCACGCGCGACCAGCGGCTGTGGTTGGCCGAGTTGTACCTCCAAGCCCGCAGGCCGCGTGAGGTCGCGCGCCAGATGCGGGCCGCGGGCTCAGCGGGTGGTGCGCCTGTCAGCGCGCTGCGCGTGGCGCTGATGTGGTGGCGCGCGAAAGCCGCCAAGGATGGTCTCCAGACGTGGCCGCAAGGGGATCGTGGCGTGCAGGTCCGAGCTGGTCGAGCGCTGCTCGTCGCCGCGGTCGGCCGGCCCCGTGACGCGCTGCGTCTCCTGCGTGGGCAACGCGACGTGGTGGTGCGCTTGATCGGCGCAGAGCGCCGCGGCGACGCGAGAGGTGGCGCGAAAGAGATCGTCAGCCAGTGGCTGCAAGGCCTCGCGGCGGAGGCTGAGCGCGAGAAGTATCGACCGCTGTCCGCCTGGGTTCTGGCCGAGCTGGTGGTGCTCACGCCGGACGATCGAACGCTGCGACTCGCCCTGGCACAGACCCAGCTCGCCGCCGGACAAACCGGAGAGGCGTGGGCGACGATTCAGCGGCTGCCGGCGCCGCGCACACGCCGTGAGGCGGTGGCGCGGCGCCAGATCCTACTCGCAGCCTACCGCGCCAAGCTGCCGGTGCGAGAGACGCTGATCACGGAAGCGGTCACCCACATCGCGGCGCTCGACCTGCGCGGCGCCGAGGCACAGAGCTGGGTGCATCTGCTGTTGGAGGCAGGTGGCGCGACCCAGGCGCGACCCTTTGTTGATCGGCTGGCGGCGACGGGGAGCCAACCCTGGCAGAGCCGACGCATCGCGCTGCTGACCGAACTCGGCGACCATGCCACGGTGCTGGCGTGGTGGCGCGAGCGCGGCGCTGATGCAAAACTCGCCGCGCCGCAACGACTGCATGCCGCCAATCAGCTGCTCGCCCTCAAAGATCGCGCCTCCGCGCTAGCGACCTATCAATCCGTGGCCACAGCTGAAGGCCCGGCTGGACCAACCGTCGCGCAGCTCTTGCACTTGTGGGGGCCCAGACCCGGGCCAGCCGCAATCGCGTGGCTGACCGAGCGCGCCAAGGCCGCTCGCGGCGCGACAGAGGCCGCGTGGCTCCGCCATCTGCTGTGGGTGAACGCCGGTACCGCCGTTCGTGCGTTGGTCGGACGCAACCCGCCCGAAGGGCCGCTGCTTGACGTCGCGATCGAGGCGCTCGTCGCTACCCGCGACTATGACGCGCTTGGCACGCTGGTGCGACGCCGGCTCCCCAAGCTCAGGTCGGAGGCGACGGTGCGGCGCCTCGCTCAGCTCTGCTCCGCGCACAGTCAGCGCGCCGCCGCCGTGGCCAGCTACGAACGGCTCGTGCAGCTGCGGCCGCGTGACGGTGAGGCCATGCGATTTTTGGCCCAGGCCAAGACCGGCGCGATCGCTGCGGGATGGTGGCAGCGGCTCTTCGAGCTTCCGCTGGCGCAGCGACCTCCGGAGATCTGGCAAGATCGGGCCGCATTCGGTGAGCTCCTCATCCAGTCAGGCCGTCGCATGGATGGCCTGCAGCAGCTTCGCGTTGCGCTTCGACTAGCCAACGCAGCGCCTGCGGCAACCCGCCTTGAGGTGCGCGGCCGGCTGCTGATGCGCCTCGGTCGCGCGGTTGAGGCAAGCGCGGCGTTGGAGCGCGCGCTGCGTGGCCGACCCTGCGACGATCGCTTGCGGGCCGATCTCGTCAGCGCGCTCATGGCAGCCCGACAGCTTGAGAAAGCTAGGTCGCTGGTCGATCCGCCACTAACATGCCGACAGGGGGGCCTGCGATGAGCCTGCACGCGGCAGACAGCGCGCATCCGGATCCGGCGACGCTGGGGCGCTCGCTTAGGCTCCGTGCCGCTCGGCCCCGCCGCGACCGCCGGCCGCGCCCCGGTCGAAGCCCCGGCCGAGGTGCGGATCGACTCTACGGCCATTTTTGCGGCCTCCTGGCGCTCTGCGTGCTGGCGCCGACCGCTGCGACCGCGCAGCTGGTCTCCACCAACTTGCCCACGCAAGGCGCCGCTGCGCGTGCCGAGGTCACCGTCACGCTGACGTGGAGCCAGCCCGTCGCCGTCGCGGTGCGGGTGCGTGGCCAAGAGGTGATCCTGCGCTCGGACGCCGCGCTCGATCATTCCGGCTTTGCGACCCTCGGCAGCCGTCTGCGCCCGTGGGTGTCTGCGGTGCAGCTCGGGTACGACTCCGTGGTGTTGCTGACGCTGCCCGGGGTCAGCGTCGTCAGCCACACCGGGCCGACGGAGGTCAAGCTGACGCTGCGCAAAGGCGACGCTCCGCCGCCAGGCCGGCTCTTCGATCCGGTGGCCGCGCGCCAGCGATTGCGCTTCTTGAAAGCCGCGCTGCTGTGGTCCACAGGTGACGCTTGGGAGGCCGGCGAGCTGCTGCGGCAGATGCGCGAGGCGGACCCAGACAACCAGGAGCTGCTCGCCGCGGACGCGGTCGTGCAGACGCGGCTCGGGCGCTGGCGTCGGGCGAGCGCAGACCTGGATCGGGCGCGTACACTTCAGGGCGTCTCGAGTCGCGGTACCCTGCCAGCGAAGGGGTCCGTTGAGGCGCCACAGGCGACGATCACCCTGCGGTCAGACAGCCAGAGCGACGGCCTTCGGCGGCTCGGCGCGCGTGTGGGTGGCCACGCCTTCGTCGGGGCCGGCGTCCGATTGCTGGGCGACTACGCCTACGCAAAAGTGGCAGAAAACCGGGCGCAACGCGGCACGCTCGGCGCACGACACGACTTTGTCTCCGGCTCTTGGCTCGCCGCACATGGCGCCATCTCGGCCGATGAGACGATCGCGGTCGGTGGCGCCGCGGCCCTCTCTATCTGGGATGCCTGGGGCCAGACCCGGCTCGACGTCGCCTGGAACGAGCCGAATTGGGCGCTGCCAGCGCTGATCAACCGGCAGGCGACCCGGTCCGCGGTGGGGCTGCGGCGCGGCCTGCGCTCGCTGAGCGGGCTTGGGCGTCCGCTCAGCGGCGATGTGAGCGCGGAGATCAGCGCACACCTGGAGCGCTGGCGCGGTGGGGCTGGCACGAACGAGGAGCGCGTCGACGACGTGTACGCGGCCGCGACGCTCCGCTACGTGTCATGGCGCTCGCGACCCCGTCTGTGGGCGTCCTACACCATCATCGCCCTGCACGTGTTGAACACCGAAGGAGACGCTACGACGCCGTCGACCAATGTGCTGGGCCCGTTGCTCGCCCAGAGCCACATCCACAGCGTCAACGCCGGGGCCCGAATTCAGCTGTGGCGATGGCTTGAGGTGACAGGTCATGGCGGCTACGGGCTCCGTTTTGGCGGCGCGGACGCGGCCCAGTTCGGCGCCGGACTCAGCTGGACGCCACCGTCGGGCCTGCGCGCCAGCGTCAACTACGATCGGGGTTTTCAGCCGACCACCTACGGAATCAGCACCGCGCAGCTCGTCGCCGCGGTCAGCGCGGTGTTCTAGTCTGCCGAATGAAGCCACCGCCGAATCGGCGGCCGCGTCGCGGCGAAAATATTTACTGGCCGGGCGCAATTGGATCGACCACCTTAACGAGAGCTATACTGATGGCCTGCCCACAACCGCCGCCCCCGCGGGAGCACCGATCGCATGTCCGCTGAGACACCCACGCCCCCACCACCACGGCCGCGCACGCTCCTCGGGATCCCGCGATCCGCGGCGGTCGAGGTCATCGGGTTCTATGGCGTCGCGTTGCTGGTCGACCTGGCGTTCCTGGGTGGGCAGCGCTACAGCGGCTGGGAGCCACACCCGTTCTTCGTCTTCACCCTCATCATCGCCGCCCACTACGGCACCAGCGCCGGCGTGTTTTCAACCTTGATGGGCACGTTCGTGGCGTTTGTCGGCAACTTGGCGCCCCGCGATCCCCTCCAGGATCAGAGCGTCTACCTGCTCGCGGTCATCGGGAAGCCCGTGGTTTGGTTCGCGTGCGCTGTGCTGCTTGGCGAGCTGCGCACCCGCCGCGTCAGGATCATCGAAGGGTTGCAGAGCCACGGTCACGAGATGGACATCAAGAACAAGGCGCTCAGCTTCGCCAACTCAGCGCTGGAGATCAGCAATGAGCGGCTGCACGCGCGCGCCGCTGGGCAGGTGGAGACCACCGTCTCGCTGGTTGAGGCCGCAAAAGCCTTGAAAACACGGGAGTCTGGGTCGGTTTTTGCCAGCGTCGAGGGCTTGATTCAGAACCTGCTGAGCCCGAGCGCGTACTCGATCTACCTGCGCAGCGAGGATGGACTTGACCTAGTCATGCACACGACGGACGGCAACACCCCGGAGGCGCATCAGCACTACGACACGAAGACGCCCCTGTTCCACGCGGTCATCGATCGCCAGGAGGTCGTCCATGTCGCCTCGCCGCAAGGGCTCGCGGTGTTGGGTTCAGATGGCGTCATCGCCGGACCGCTGCTCGATGCGGAAGCGGGCGAAGCCTTGGGCATGCTGAAGCTGGAGGGGCTTCCGCTCGCGAAGGTGCGCCAGGAGACGATTCACGTCTTTGGTCTGCTCTGTGAATGGATCGGCAACGCCTACCACGAGGCCAAGAAGTTCGAGGCGGCCAACGACGCCCAGGTGTTTCGCAACGGCAGTCAGCTCTTCACCCACGCGTACTATCAACCGGTGTCCGCGTTCATCGTCGCGGTGGCGGAGCGCGCGCGCTTCGACATCACCCAGTTGACGCTGCGTGTGCAGCCCGAGGCTGGGACGCCCCTGGATGACAGCGTCGCGCTCGCCAAGATCGTCCAGCGTGCGGTGGAGAGTGGCCTGCGAACCACCGATCTGGCCTTTGACTACTACCACGAGCGCGGCGAGTTCATTGTGCTGCTGCCCATGACGCCGGTGAAGTTTGGCCAGCGCGTCGCCGATCGACTGCGCAACAGCGTCGAGCGCCACCTCGGACCGCAGCTCCAACGCGTGCACTTGGCTGTGACGTTTGAGTCGCTCTACGTCCCAGCGCCCGAAGATCTCAAGCCCTGGCACCGCGCCGTCATCCGCCGGACCGATCCGTACATTCAGTGATGCGCCGCTGGATCACCCCGCTATACGCGATCCTTGCGCTCGCGCTCGAGAGTCTGTCGGTCGCCATTGGCGCGGGCTTCGACGGCGCGATTCCCGGGGCGATCGCGCTGTTCGCTTTTCCAAGCGCGCCCGCTCCGCTCGTCGTGCATTTGGCCGCTGTGGCCGTGCTGGGCTGGATTCTGGCCAAGGCGCCGTCATTTCGCGACCGCCCGCCCGATGTTCTGCTGGTGCTGCTGCTCACCGGCTTTCTCGGCTTCGGCGGCGCCTTAGTCGCGCTGTTGGCGGTGATCGTGAGCGAGGTCATGCCCACAAGAGCGCCCGACGAAGACACGTCGGAGTTCGGCGGTGACGGGTGGGAAGTCGCCGGTGTGTTGGAAGGCTCCGGCGCGCTAGAGGCGGCGTCGCTCTGTGACGTCTTTCGCCACGGCAGTCTGAGTCAGCGGCGCAGCGCGGTGGCCCTCATCGCCGCCAACTTCAAGCCCGAGCTGGCCGAGGCGCTGCGCATGGCGTTGCGGGACGAACACAACGCGATCCGCGTTCAGGCCGGCATGGTGATGCAACAGCTGGAGGACGACTTCGTGCGCCGGCAGAACGCGCTCGAGGCGCTGACACAGGATGAGCTAGCTGACCACGGATTCACGCCGGATGACGTATGGTTGCGTCTGGCGACACTCCACGACCAACACGCCTACACCGGGCTGCTCGACACCCGCCGCACGCTGGAGGCCTACAGCAAGGCGCTGCGCGCGTATCAGGCGCACTTGAAGCGATTCCCCAACGACCTCAGCACAATCGCCGCGGTCGGTCGCCTGCTCGTGCGGGCCGGTCAGCATCAGCTCGTGGCGGATTGGCTCAAGACGCAGGTGGCCGAGGGGCGGGTGAGTGGCTCGATCGTCATGTGGTATGTGGAGGCGCTGTACCGCAGCGAGCGCTACGACGCGGTGGCGGCGGTGATGGCGGAGCACGGCGAGTTGCTGGCCGGCAGTCTGCCGCACAACTCGAGCTTTCATAACGTGCTCGCGCTGTGGAAGCAGCAGACGCCCGAAGTCGCACTAGGTTGATGGTCATGCGGAGCGTCGTGGCGCCGATCGCGGTGGAACCGGCGGTGACGACCGACTCGGAGACGGACTTGGAGACGGACTTGGAGACGGACCTGGAGACCCACTGTGCCTAAGTTACCCACGAACGCGCCGCAGGGCCCTGAAGCGGACGTCTGCATCGTCGTGGAGGGCGCCTATCCGTACATTCGGGGCGGGGTCTCGTCGTGGGTGCAGGACCTGATCCAATCGCAGGCGCACCTCCGATTCCACCTCGTCATCATCTCTTCGCCAGCGGCTGAGATGACCCTTCGCTACCCGCTGCCGCCCAATGTTTCCGGCATTACCCACGTCTTCGTCCAGGAGGTGCCGCTCGGCCGACGCCGGATTCGGGGCAGTCGACAGCTGCTCGCGGCGCTGCAGCTGCCCGTCGCTCGGCTCATGGCGCAGGGTAAGGCGGACGACCTGCGCGACGTGCTGCGTGTCCTCAAGCCGGTGAAGGCCGAGATCGGTCGACACATCTTGCTCGACTCGGCTGAGGCCTGGCGCTCCTTCAACGAGGTCTACGAGGACATGTGCGACGGCGCCTCGTTCATCAACTCGTTCTGGGGTTGGCGCTCCCTCGTCGCCGGGCTCTACAGCATGGTCCTCGGCGAGGTGCCCCCCGCGCGGGTCTATCACTCCATCTCGACCGGGTATGCGGGCGTTTGGGCGGCGCGCGCCTCGTTCGAGACGGGTCGACCGGTCATCGTCACCGAGCACGGCGTCTACACCTACGGGCGCCGCCTTGAGATTCTGGCCGCCCCTTGGCTCGCCATCGACGACACGACGGGGTTCTCGATCGACTCGGACGCAAACAAGGTCAAGGAGCTCTGGATCAACACGTTCGTGAGCTACTCAAAGGCCTGTTATCAGGCGTGCTCGCACATCATCACCCTGTTCGAAGGCAACTACGCGCTGCAAGTCGAAGATGGCGCTGCGCCGGAGCGCCCGTCTGTGATCCCGAACGGCATCGACCTGCCGCGTTATGCCAACATCGTGCGCGTGCCGAATCAATCGGAGGGCGGCACGCGGCCGCCGACGGTGGCGCTGATCGGCCGCGTGGTCCCCATCAAAGACGTGAAGACCTACATCCGCGCCTGCGCCATCTTGGCTCGACGGGTCCCCGACGCGCGCTGCTTGATTCTAGGTCCACTCGATGAAGATCCCGACTACGTGCGCGCCTGCCAGGCGTTGGTGAAACGGTTGAAGCTGGAGTCGATCGTCGAGTTCACCGGGATGGTGGATCTGCTGGAGTACTTCGGGAAGATCGACGTGGTTGTCCTGACCTCGATTAGCGAAGCCCAGCCGCTCGTCATCCTAGAAGGCGGCGCCGCGGCTGTCCCGTCGGTCGCTACGGATGTGGGGTCGTGTCGCGAGCTGATCTTGGGCCGCAGCGATGAGGTGCCGAACCTCGGGCCAGGCGGTCAGATCACCGCCATCGCGAACCCGGCGTCGACGGCGCACGCCATCGCGGAGCTCCTGCTCGATGAGACCGGCCGTCAACGCTGTGGGCTCGCCATGCAGGCTCGCGTACGCGCGCACTACGACAAGCGCTCGCTCCACGTGCGGTATGCGACGCTCTACCAAGAGCTGATCGAGCGGCCCGACGCGCCCATCCCAGGGGAGGCCTGAGCCATGGCTGGGATTGGATTTGCGCTGCGCGACTTGATGGCGAAAGACAGCCTGTGGGCGATCTTGGAGAGCCAGATTCACGGCGTCGTGGCCGTCGCGGGTCCGTGGTTTTTCACCATCGTGACGATGGCCCTGCCGTCCTTGATGTTCGACCGGGAGACCGCCGGTGACGCCACCGCGGGCTTCGTCACGGTGCTGCTCTACGCCTTCTCGACGTCGCTCGCGCTGACCGGCCCGATCGCCATCACCCTGACGCGCTTGGTCAGCGACAAGATGTTTCGCCACGAGACGCAGACCATCGCGTCCTCGTTTGTCGGCGCCGTACTGGTGGCCTTTCTCGTCGTCTCGCCGGTGGCGATCGTCGGCCTGTTCACCGTCGAGCTGCCGATCGCCACACGCATGCAAGCCGTGGTGGCGCTCGGGCTTGTCACGGTCAACTGGATCGCGGCGCCCATGCTCTCGACGATCCACCAGTTTCGCCTGCTCACGTCGTCTTACGCCCTAGGAACTGGGGTTTTCTGGCTCATCTTACGAAGCCGGACCGAGGTCGAGGTCCACGATCTGCTGATGGGATTCAACGTCGGGATGGGACTCACCAACGCGATCCTGTGCGGGCTGGTGTTACACAACTTTGGCCACGTCGGCGGCCACACCTTCCACTTGCTCGGTGGCCTCCGAAAGTACTGGGACCTCGCGCTCGGCGGGCTGCTCTACGGCGCGGGCATCTGGGTCGACAAGTGGCTGATGTGGACGGCGCCGGAGCACGTCGAGAGCCTTGGCGGCCTGTCGACGTATCCCACCTACGACACGGTCGTGTTTGTGGCGTACGTGACAACCGTGCCGGCGCTCGCGCTGTTCATCATCAAGGCCGAGACCCAACTGCACGAGGTCTGCGCGCGATTCTACCAGGCGATCCAAAGGCACGCAGACCGCCGCACCATCGAGCTGGCGCGGGTTGAGGTGCGGCGCACATTCTATCTGGCAGGCCGCGACGTCGCGTTGTTTCAGGCGATCCTGACCTTGCTCGCGGTGGCGGTGCCGACGTTGTTGTTGGATCTGGTCGGCATGCCGCACGCCGGCGTGTTCATGTTTCGTTTCTGCGTCATCGGCGCGGCGTTCCACCTGGGCGCGCTCCTGATCACCGTGGTGCTGTTTTACTTCGACTCGCGCAGGACGGTGTTGATCATCAACGCGGTGTTCCTTGGCAGCAACCTCCTGCTCACTTGGGTGACGCTCCAGCTTGGGTTGCGGTGGTACGGCGTCGGGTATTTCATGGCCGGAATCGTCACGTTTTGTACAGCGTGGGTGCTGCTGGACCGGGCAATGTCGGACCTGCTCATCCTCGCCTTCGTGCGCCAAAACCCCGCGATTACGGAGTCCGCGCCGCGGGCGGTGATTGAGACGATGTACTTCGACGCGAAGACCTCGCCAGGACCACTCGACGGTGTTGAGACCGCGGATCAGCTGGAGAGCATCGACACGCGCGACGCGGCCAGGGGCTAGGGGCGGGGAGACGGCGCGCTAGTTAGGCAGCAGCCGCAACACCTTCGCAGCCGGCGTCGCGTCGATCGCGCCCGTGAATCGCACCTCGAGCACGGTCCCCTTTGCCAGCCGCTGCGGCGCGTCGACGCCGGTGAAATCGAGCAGGAACTCCTGGCCAGCGAGCGTGCGCAGCGTGTCGGTGCAATAGACGCGCGTCGGCCGCAGCTTTCGCGCCGGTTTCGCGGCGTCCCGCTTACGGTGATGAATCACGCGCAGCACGGGATGCACCAGCGTGCACTGCAGACGTCGGCCTTGCAGCGACGCGCTGAGGAGCACGTACCGGCGCAGGTCGCCGTCACGCAAGCCAGCTGGCAGCTCCCCAGCGATCACGCCGGCGAAGAGCCCCGTGATGTGACCACCCGACGCCCCGAGCACTCGCACCGCGACGTCCGTACCCCGGCCGATCCGCAACAGCTCAGGCTCGTGGCCACGCGGCAGGAACAGGTCGAGGTGCACGGGCGGCGCGCCGTCCTGGGCGCAGACCAACCACGAGCGCCGATCGGAGATGTCACGCGCGTCCTTGGGTAGCGTCGCGCGCGTGGGATGGCGATCAGCGGCGGTGGCACGCCCATGCTTCTGCAGCTGACCTCCCGGCCGCGCCAAGCCCGCGGTTGCAGTTGAATCATCCGTAGGTCGGAGCGATGCGCCGCCACTCCGCCAGCTTCGATACGCACAAAATCACCGATCAGCTGGCTGCCCACCACCTCGGTGAGGTCGATCTCAACGACCGTGCCACGCGTGATACGAAGCGTGTGCTGCGCCTCCAGCGGGTTGGCGAAACGCAGCAGCACGGCGACGGGGACATCCCGGCTGTCCTGGCAGGTGAGCTGGGCCAGCACCCGCGCCGAGTCCGGGTCACGGGGCCGCCCGAGCAACCTCGGGTCACCGCGACTGAGGCAACGCACACGCGTCAGGGGCGCCGCCCCGACCAAGATCGCGAGCAGGTCTGGCAGGTGGGCGTTTAGGGGCGAGGGTTGCCGCGGATGATCCATCAGTCGAATGAACCGCGCCACCGGCGTACCTGCGGGCCCGATTCCAAGGGCTTGCAGCAGCACGCGGCTGCCCCGACCCAGGCTTGGGATCGCCGCGGCGGTGCTGCGATCAAAGCGCACGTGCAACAGCGTCGCCTCGCTGGTCTCGCGCGTGCGATTGGCAGGACCGCGGACGGTAGGCGCCGCCCGACCCGGGTCGCGACCGTCGCGACCAGCGTGACGTTCCTCGGCGTCGGCACCACTCACCTCTTCGCCACACCGCAACGACAGATGCAGCGGATGAAAGCGCACCTCTCGCGTCGGACCTTGATGAATCTCTGGCAGGGACGCGAGGGTATTTTGGCACGTAAAGAGGCGCCCGGTGAAGTCGTGCGGCTGCGCCATCACGCGATGAACGGGCACGGTCGCGGGCTCTTCGTCGTCATCGAAGCGAATGTAGGGGATCGTCGACGGTGTCACCGACACGGGCAACGCCGCCAGAGGCGTCGGTCGGAGCGTCGGTCGTCCGATGTCGACGGTGGTGGCGTTCTCGCGCCCATCGAGCCAAAAGGCGGCGCCCAGGACGACGCCGAGACCGACGAAGCCGCCCATGATGGTGCTGGTGCGTGTGCTGATCGTGTCGTT
>CALENB010000350.1 GCA_937910235.1 uncultured Myxococcales bacterium
ACCTCTGCGCGGATCTTCGAATCGTAGTACGGCCAGCTCGTAACTGGATCCCCGCAATACGCCGAGGTCTCGTCGGCCCACTCCTCGGGCGTGGCGAAACAGCCGACCGTGCCGCTCGTCGACACGTACACCATCCGGCACCTCTTCGCCGCCGCGAGGCGCACCATGGCGCGCGTGCCTTCGACGTTGGTTTCATAGACCGGCGCGGTGCCTTTGCGGCTGTGTTGCACGAGCGCAGCGCAGTGAAAGATGCCCTCCAGGTCGTCGAGGGCAGGGTCGTCACGCCAGTCTGCGATGCCGTAGAGGCTGCCTTCCAGGATGACGGTGTTGTCGAGCGCGCGCGCCCACGGCCACTGATCCCAGCCCTTGCGATTCCGGCAGAGGGCTACGCGCCGCTTCGTCGGATGCTCAAGCGCCAGCACCTCGTGCAAGTGGCGCCCGAGGAATCCAGTCGATCCGGTTATCAGCAGCGCCATCATTCATCTCCGCGGTGATCATCGCTCGGCGGTCGGGCCACGCGCAGTCGTCGGCATAGGCAAGCAACGCTTCACGGCGCGACTCAGGCGGCACACCCCAGGCGAGGGACGACTTGTCGCGCTGGACCAGCAAACCGCGCTCCAACAGGTCCGTCAGCACACGCTGCACGGTTGGCAAGTGACACTGCGGCAGGCTGCGCACGATGGTGGCTGCGTCCACGTCGCCGATCGGGATCTGGGTCGTCGCCAACCACCGCGCCGTCGCCACGTACTCCGCACAGACCGGGCGCAGCAGCACCTCGATCAGGCGTCGCAGCGGAGCGGAGTTCGGCACACTCGTCAACGCGACCATGCTCTCTGCGGTGAAGGCGTTGCCGTCGATGTGGTGCGCAATGGCCGGGTGCTCCGGGTAGAGCGCCCGCGCTTCCGGGAAGAACAGGTGCTGCCAGTTGTACCGCATCGTCCGCTCAATCTCTGCGTCGACGTCTTCGTGGCCATCCAGCGAGCTGTCGAAGACCTTGCCGCCACGCCTCTCAATCCCTTCACGCAGGGCGTGCTCGTCGACACCTTCGATGGGGTTGCGGGCCAGAAAACACCGTAGATGGTGGGTTGTAGCGTGGGTGTGCTGCTGCAGCTGGGACATGATCTCGTTGCTGAGGTTGTGCACGTCCACAGTCGGGTCGAGCAGCAGCGGCTCACCGCACGTCACGTGAATGCGACCCAGATCGACGCGGCCACTCGCCATCTTCGCCGTCCACATCAGCAGTTTGCGCAGCTGCATCTTCGGTTTGCCTTCGCCCTGCAGCTCGCGCAGGAAGGTTCGCTCCTCGGGCACGCGATCGTAGCTGATCGCCACGGGCAGGATCATGCACGTCTCGCCCGTGCCCTGCAGCGCACGTAACAGGCCGCGCCGTGGCTGGAGGAACTGGCGCGAGCGACTGCGGGCACCCTCGATGAAGAACTCGAGCGTCTCACGGCGCTTGACCAGATCGCGCACCTTCTCCGTCAGCTCTTTGTCTTCGCCGCCCATGCCCCGTCGAATGTAGAAGGCGTGCGTCTGCTGGAAGAGCCACCCCAGAACCGGGATCCGACTGAACTCTTCCGCCGCCGCGATGTGCGGGATGCGGATGCCGAGGTCGGAGCGCGAGAAGAACAGGTAGCTGCAGACCAAGAAGTCCATGTAGCTGCGGTGCGTTGGGATGATCACCACGAGCGCGTCTTCCGGCATCGCCGCGCGCGCCGCTTCAAAGGCGGGACGGTCGAACGTCACCGAGTCGGTGCAGCGACGCAGTGATTTCCGCAGGGCGTAGCTCGCGCCACGCACCGCCCAGTTGCCGGCGGGTTGCTTCATGATCCAGGCCAGATCCGGCGATCCGTCGCGATGCTTGCGGCCGGCCAGCGACATCTGCGTCGCGTCTTTGCGGGTCAGGTGGGTGTAGATGCCCGCACACGCGATGCGCACGTACTCCGCTGGGTCGTATTTGGGCCCTGGCAGCGGGATGCTCGGTCGAAAGTCGAACTGATTGTGGGTGAAATACGGGAAGGCTGAGTTCAGGAACTCCACTTTGCCCATCACCTTGTTGTACTGCTTGCGCACGCGGTGTTTACCGGTGAGCGTGAGCACGGAGTTGGCCAACGCGCGACGCGTGCCGTGATGCTGCGCTGACTTGAACTTGAACTTGGCCCGCTGCGTGCCGACCCACTCCAGCTTCGGCTCCCGGTCGATCGGGTGCAGCTTGAAGAAGTTGAGGATCTCGTCGAGGCAGGCCTGAATCGTCGGGCTGTCGACGAGCCCGGCCACGGCGTAGCGCACTTTGGGTTCTTCGCCCACCGGCGCCGGCGCCTCAAACAAGCAGGTGTCAATGGCCCGTTCGGCGACGACATCGCACGGCACGAGATCGAGGTGAATGCTCGGATCTGCACGCAGCGCGTTGAGGTGGCCTGCGCCAATCAGCGCCACAAAGCCCGCAAAAGCAGCGTGAGAGTCGATCCACCCGGGGAAAGGGTGCTGCAGCGTCGCTGAGATAATCGACGGACGCACGATGCTCAGCGGCACATCGCCACGGCGCTGGTTGAGCAGATGCTCGTTGATGCACTTGGTCAGCGTGTAGGTGTTGGGATGGCCAGTGATCGCCATGAGCGCCTTCTCGTCGGCGCGGCCCGAGAGGATGTCGGCGTAGACCTCCTCCGGCTCAAACGGCATCGGCACGAGCGCCTCGGGCATCGGTCGGCGACTCGCCGGGTTCACGTACGCCGTCGAGACCGCGACCATATGAACGAGGCGCTCGCAGCCCCGCGCCAGCTCAAGCACGTTGAGACCGCTGGTGATGTTCGCCGCCGCCGCGTCCGCGATAGGCAGCGTGAACTCGACCGACGCCGCGCAGTGGATAATGTGCGTGATCGCCGGCTGCATCGTCGCCCGCGTCACCGAGTCGATGCCGCACGCCGGCTGGCTCAGCTCACCACCGATGATCGAGACTCGGTCCTGCCAACCCGCCGGAGCGCCAGCCAGCACGCGTGACGTCGCGACTTTGCCGAAGCGCTGCTCGGGGGATTCGCCGCGCTTTTTCCGAATCAACACCCAGACGCGCTCCAAGTTGAGCTCATCCGCGCGCCGCAGCAGCTCTTCGAGCACAACTTTGCCCACAAACCCCGTCACGCCCGTCAGGAAGATCTGCGTCGGGGCGCCAGTTGGAAGGACGCCGGTGCTGATTGTGGCCATGAATGCCTCTTCGTCGGGTCTGAGGGCCCGTTGGGGACGCCGCTCCACGTGTGGTGCAGCGTGGCGATGTCGAGTCAAAGTCAACGCGACGCTTGGGCGCTACGCCTCGGCGATGTCGTCGACCTGATGGTTTCGCAGGCCGAAGATGCCCTTCGGATCAAACGCGTGCTTGGTCTCGCGGTTGAACGCGATGCTGCCCGCGCTCATGATCTTCGGCAGGAAGGCCTTGCGAATCTGGCCCACGCCATGGTGGTGGGACAGCGAGCCGCCCGACGCCAAGATCTCGTCGCGGGCGACGTTCTCGAGCTCGGTGTAGACCTCGCTCGGGTTGTCGAGGCCGAGATACGAGAACGCGTAGTAGAAATACACAGCGACGCCGGTGTCGTAGACCTGCGTGACCCGACACGTGACAAAAGGCTTGCCCGGCAGGCCGCGCTTGATGTGCTCGGCGTACATGCGCGCTTTCACTCGGTCGCACAGGCTGATGCACTGGCTCCACGGCACGCTGGTCTCGAACGACTCCGCGATGATGTGGAAGTTCATCACGAAATCACGAATGTAGGCGATGCCAAACGTCAGCTCGTAGCCCTTCTTGCCGTTCTCAGCGCCCGCCTTCATGCCGCCGTGCTGCGCAGCGATGCGGTACAAGTCTTCCTGCTGGCGCTCGACCTCGAGGTCCGTGCCCTCAAACACGATGGTGCAGGCGACCATCTTGTCGGGATCAAAGCCCTTCAGCTTGGTCACAAACAGCTTCTCGATCTTCGATTTACGCGCTTTCCAGCCGTCGCTGGCCGGCTTGAGGGCCATGCCGAACTGGAACTGGATGTTGTCGACCAAGCGGATCGACGCTGGCGGCGTGCCGTTGCGCGTCAGATCGAACATGAACGCGACGCCGTCTTCAAAGGTCTTGAACAACACCGAGCCGTGCTCTTGGCAGGTCGGCAGGGGAAACAGCTTCACGACGGCGCTGGTGATGATGCCGTAGTTGCCCTCAGAGCCCAGCATCATGCGCTTGGGGTCAGTGCCGATCGACTCGCGCGGCGCGATCGTGGTGCGGCTGAGCGTGCCTGACGCGGTGACGGCGTTGACGTCGAGCACCAGGTCTTCGATGTTGCCGTACTTGTTCTTCTTCATCCCTGACGCGTGGGTCGCGACCCAGCCGCCGAGCGTCGAGAACTCGACGCTGTCGGGCTCGTGGCCCATCGTGAAGCCGTACACCGCCAGCTGCTCCATGATGTGACGTCCCACCGCGCCC
>CALENB010000351.1 GCA_937910235.1 uncultured Myxococcales bacterium
AAACTCGGCAGGGTGGCTGGAGGACGAAGTGGCATCATCTCGCCTATCCATCAACGACGGATACTGATAGACTTCAGACGAGCGTCGCATCCGTAGTTTTAGCGTGGCAAGTCGCCTGCTCGGCTCAGGCGCCATGGAGCCTGACCCATGAAGTCACCCGAGATGCGAAGTTGCTGGTGGTGCGCGATCCTCGTGATGACACTACAAGCGTGCGGCGACGGCTCGACGCCGAGCGCCAACGCCGCTGGCATCGACACGGTCGCGCATGGTACGGCAGACGCCGCGGGTTCGGATGTGTGCGTCAGCAACGCGCAGTGCCCGGTCGGCGACAACGCGTGTGCGCCGAATCGATGTGTCGCAGGCCGGTGCGAGATCGTCGCGCTCACCGCCGGCGCCTGTAACGACGGCAACCCATGCACGATCGGTGAAGCGTGCGCGCTCACCCAGGACGGTACCGCGAGCTGCGGCGGCGGCGTCAATGTGTGCCAGTGCGCCAAAGACGGCGACTGCGGCGCGTTTGACGATGGCGATCTCTGCAACGGCACGCTCTTCTGTGACACATCCGGGCTCTCGCCCCGCTGCCGCGTCAACCCGCTGACCCGAGTGTCGTGCGCCACCAAGGACGACACGCCCTGCTCCACCAACACCTGCGATCCGGCCAGCGGCAAGTGCAGCCAGACGCCGGTCGTCAACGGCACCTCGTGCGATGATGGCGCGCCGTGCACCGTGAATAGTCGCTGCGTCGACGGGGTGTGCAAGGCCGGCGACACCACGTGGTGTCAATGCACGACCAACGCCGACTGCAAAAGCAAAGAGGATGGCGACGTCTGCACCGGGACGCTGTACTGCGACACCGACACATTTCCCTACGCCTGCAAGGTCAACCCCGCGACCGTCGTCACGTGCCCGCAGCCCGCAAATGCGGCCTGTAAGGAGGCTGCGTGCCATCCTGAGACAGGCAAGTGCAGCGTCGCCAACACAAAAGATGGCACGCCGTGCTCAGATGGAGACACCTGCACGGCGGACGACGCCTGCAAATCGGGTGCATGCGCCGGCGGTGTGCTCGCCTGTAAGTGCGATAAGTCGGCAGATTGCGAGAAGCTCGAGGATGATGACCTCTGCAACGGCACGCTCTACTGCGATGTGGCCTCCCATACGTGTCTGCTCAACCCCAGCACGGTGATTCAGTGCAGCGACACCGCCGACACCGGCTGCGTGAAGGCCACCTGCGTCAAGACCACCGGCACCTGCGCGCCGACGCCCGTTAAGAACGGCACCGTGTGCGACGACGGCGACCTCTGCACCGCCGGCGACCTCTGTCTCCAAGGCGAGTGCACCGCTGGTAAGCAAGCGATCTGCCCCTGCACCTCGGACAACGACTGCGTGAGCAAAGATGACGGCGACCTCTGCAACGGCGTCTTCTTCTGTAACCAAGCGACCAAGGCCTGCCAGTTCAACGCGGCGACGTACAAGGTCTGTAAATCGCTCGACGATACGACGTGCAGCAAGAACGCCTGCATCCCCCAAACCGGAAAGTGCGAGGCGTTCGCGGTCGGCCTCACCAAACTCGTCTGCGACATTCCCTCTGGCACGGGGCCCAGCGGCTGCCGCTACGTGAAGAAGGCGATCGCAGACAAGGGCGCCACGCCCTGCGACGACGGGGATCCCTGCACCAGCGGCGATCAATGCGTCGGCGACGCGTGTAAGTCAGGCACGTCTATTTGCTTCTGCAAGACCGACGCCGACTGCGTCGCTAGCGATGACGGCGATAAGTGCAATGGCGTGTTCTTCTGCGATAAATCCGGCAAGGAGCCAGCGTGTACCTACAACAAGGCCAGCGTCGTCATCTGCTCGGTGCATCAGGACACGGCGTGCCTGAAGAACACCTGCGTCAAGCACAAGGGCGACTGCGCGCTCACGCCGATCTCGGACGGCAAGAAGTGCGACGATGGGGACCTGTGCACCGCGACGTCGACTTGCCTCACCGGCGCATGCGCGGCGGGGGCGAAGGCGGCGTGCGATGATGGGGATCTGTGCACCATCGACACCTGCAAGCCGGAGGTTGGCTGCGTGTTCACGCCACGCACGTGCGGAGATGGCAACGATTGCACCGCGGACAGCTGCAACGCCAAGACCGGGACGTGCGCCAACGACGCGAAACCGCAGGAAGGCAAGACCTGTAACGGCGACAACAGCGGCTGCACCGTGAACGACACCTGCTTGGCGGGGACCTGTAAAACCGGCGTCGCAGTCGCCTGCGCGCAGCAAAAAGCGGAGTGCTTGCAGACCAGCTGCGTGAGTCTCGACAGCAATAACTACAAGTGTGTGCCGACGCAGAAGAAAGATGGCGCGGACTGCACGATCGCGGGCGCTTGCACGGCCGGGGCCAACTGTCAGGCGGGGAGCTGCGTGCCCGGGACCAAGGCCAAGGTCTACATGGCGCAGGTAACCAAGTATGTCGACGGCGAAGGCCAAGCGATCCTGGCGACCAGCACCGGCGCGGTGGTCGGAATACGGGCCAACATGGTGGTGAAGGGCCCAGACGGCAAGGACAAAGCCAAGGACCACGTGTGGGTCGTGCGTCAGGTCGATGAGACGGGCGATGAAGTCTCGGAGCGCATGATCTCGCCGAAAAAGTTTGGTGGCGCCGGCCCGATCGCCGGGATCGCGGACCTCGGAGGCGGCGTGTTCGTCATCGGTGGCACGCAACAAGGTTTGCACAAAGAGATCCGCATGGTCGCGTACGCCGGCCCCACCAAGGAGCCCAAGGTGGTGTGGGATCGCACGCTGGCGACGACGTCCGATGAGCTGGCGACGTCGCTGGTAGGCCACCCATTTGGCGGGTTCCTCGTGAGCGGCGCGGTCGCCAGCGCGGGCCCCAACCCGGTGACGAGCGCGCGGATTCATAAGCTGTCCCAAGCGGGCACGCAGCAGTGGCAGTGGGCGCTGGGCAAGCAGCCGTCGGGCAAGGCCAGCTCTGTGCGCATCGACGCCATCGCAGGGTTGGCGAGCGGCGAGACGCTCGGTGTGGGAAGCAGCCACGCCGATCCGGTGGGAATCGAGGTGGGCTGGGTCGTAGGCCTCGACAAGACCGGCAAGCTGCTGTGGCAGCAGACGTTCGGAGACACCGCGGCGCAGCGTTTTCGCGGGCTCACAGCGATGTCGGGTGGCGGCGGGGTGGCCGTGGGCGAGGTCGGGCCAGTCAACGATCCACGCGGCTGGATCGTGCGCTTCGACGCCGCGGGCAAGCTGCTGTGGACGTCGGTCGCGTCGGTTCGGAGCATCTACGCTGACGTTATCGCCGGGCATAACGACCGCCTCGTGCTCGCCGGCACCAACTGGACCAGCGCGACGAAGACCGACGGCGTGCTGCTGGGCAAAGATCGCTACGGCAACTTTGTCTGGGACAAGACGGTAGATTTCGGCGTCAATGAGCGGCTCCTGGCTCTGGATCTCACCGCGATTGGGGGCGTGCTGGCGACAGGTCATGGCGGCAAGAGCCCAGCGCTGGTCTCGACCGATCCGTGGGGTCGCAGTTCATGCGCAGAGGCCGGCGGCTGCGCCGCGAAGTTCGTTGGCAAGTGCGATGATGGCGACGTCTGCACGCGCGACCTGTGCTCGCCGACGAAGGGCTGCACAGCGACTCAGGTGGCGGGTCAGCGCTGCTCCGATGGCGCTGGTTGCTTCACTAGCGGCAGCTGCAGCGACAAGAAGTGCGAGCTCGACGCCAACGGCAAACTCCACACGCTGCGCAAGAGCGTACCCACGCTCGCGTCGATCGCGTCGTCTACCGCCATCCCCGGCCTCGGGCTGATGCACGTCGGCGCGGGGACCGGCGGCAAGCTCGTCGTCTTCAACACCGATCGCCGCGGCGGGTTGGTGGGCGACGCGATGAGCGTCACGGCTTGGCCGCGGGACGTGATCGGCGGCGTGCCCTTGTTCGACCACGGCGTGATCGCGGTCTACGGCACCGACCAAGAAGATGTGCGCGCGGTGCGCTTGAGCGCCACTGGCGCGGTCATCTGGCAGAAGACGCTGTGGGTGGCGCCCATGTTTGGCGGTTGTACGTGCAAGACCTATGACTGCGCTGGGGCGGCGCTGCACGAGCAGACCACCCACGCCAGGCCACGGGCCATCGCCCTGTCGACCGACGGCAAAGACGTGCACGTGCTCGTCCAGGCGGCGGCCGCGGACGACTGCTCCGTGGGCGATCACGGTGGCGTCCCGGCAGTGCGCCACAACAGTTTTGGCTGCGCCGTGATGCTGTCGGTCGCGGCCGACAGCGGCGCCGCCAAGGTCACAAGCGCCACCTGTCGCGGCGTGGTGAAGGTGTTTGCGCAAGGCACCATCGACACGAACCTGGTGTACGGCAACGCCCACGCGCTCGACCCCGCCGCGTTCGCTCAGCTGCCATCCGGTGGCCAGGTCATCGTCGGCGAGCGACGACTCAAGAAGCAGCAAGGAGACTGTACAACCAACACGACGAAGTGCGCCTACGTGCCTTCTGGCCTCGTCGATGGCTCGGCGATGCAGCTCGACGCCGCCGGCAAGCTGGTTTGGGCCAAGACCTACGTCCGCAACGACGTCGCCCGCCTGCGAGCCGTGGCGCGCACCAGCAACGGCGGCTATGCGTACGCCGGGTCTGCGGTCGATGAGCAAGGCCAGACGCGCCTGTGGCTGCTCGGCGCGGCGTCGGACGGGACCACGATCTGGGAGCGCTTCCTCAAGTCCGACGTGGGCGGCTACCAGGTGCGACAGCTGATGGTCGCGCCGGGAGACGACCTCATCGTCGCCGGCAGCCGCGTCTTCGGCGGCAGCAACACGCTCTGGTTCTCGCGGCGATCGCAGTTCGGCATCGAGCTCTACGACGGCTCGTTCACGGCCGCCGGTCTGCCGGTGACCGTTGGCAACCAACCGGTGGTGCGCTTTGCGGATGGCCACCTGGCCCTCTCGGCCGTGGTGATCGAGTCCGGCAAGACGGACGCGCTGCTGGTCAGGACCGACGCTTGGGGCCACGCCAACTGCGAAAAGGCCGGGGCCTGCTCGGGCAAGACCGAGTTCGATTGCGCTGACACCGACGCCTCCACGTATACGTGGTGCGCCGCCAAATCGGTCGGCAACACGAAAGCTGGCTGCAGCTCACCGACCGCGGCGTGCACGCCCTATGCGCCCTGCCAGACCGCAAAACTCGACCCAAAGCTCGGGTGCTCATACTTTGCCGACACATGCGATGACGACGACGCCTGCACCAAAGACAGCTGCGATCCGGCGACAGGCACGCTGATCGGCGGCGGCTGCGTGCACACCAAGATCACCTGCGACGACGACACCGCGTGCACGATCGACTCGTGTTCCAAGCTGAGCGGCTGTCAGTTCAAGCCGGCGGCGAAGAACCTGCCGTGTAAGAAGGACGACTGTAATATCGGCGGCTGCCAGGAGGGGAAGTGCGTGACGACGCTACAGAAGACAATCGGCTGCCAGAGCGGGTTGCCCGGCAAGTCTTGCCAGGACATTCTTGATAAAGCCCCCTATCGGAGTGACGGCGTCTACTGGATATCCACGACCGATAAAACTAAGGCCTACAAAGCTTTGTGTGACATGGATGAACAGGGCGGCGGCTGGACGCTGCTGATGAAATCCACGGGCGATTGCACCTTTCACCACGACGCGGACGTTTGGACCAAGGACAATACGTACAACCCGACGGACTTCAGTTTAGACAATAAGAACACGAAGTATGCCGCTGCGAACAACCTGCCGATCAGCAA
>CALENB010000352.1 GCA_937910235.1 uncultured Myxococcales bacterium
CACTGGGCGGGGACACCACGGGCGACACGAGCATCGCAGCGACGCAGGACACCAAGGTCGTCGACACGCTCGCGTCGGAGGTGACTGGCACCGCGGACGCCTCAACTGCGGTCGACAGCGGCACAGCCACCGACACCGCCCAAAGCGCCGACACCAGCGCCGCCACGGCAGACGTCAGCGTCGACGCCGGGCCGATCAGCGAGCACACGTGCGAGAAGGCGTCGAGCTGCAAAGGGTTCCCACAGACCCCCTACTGTGCGCTGCTCGATGGCTACTGCGTCGAATGCGTCTCCACCCTGCACTGCAAAGACGACAAGGTCTGCAGCAACTACAAGTGCCTCGACGTGAAGTGCGTGCCGGGCAGCAGTGAGTGCAAGAACAGCTTCGTGGCGATCTGCCAGCCCGACGGCAAGACGTGGGAGTACAAGAGCTGCCCCACCAACACGCCTATCTGCATCGCCGGCAAGTGCGCGCTGTGCCAGCCGAACAACGCGTTCTGCGCGCCGGCTGCGGCCGGTAAGACGGAGAGCAAGTCCGTCCTGAAGTGCAACGCGACGGGCAGCGACGCCGACTTTGTGATGGCGTGCAGCGGCGCGACCACCTGCATCGACGCCAAGTGCCAACTCTGCACCCCGGCGCTGGAGAAGTGCGACGGGCTGAAGTCCATGCGCTGCAAGAGCGACGGATCGGGCTGGGAGGTCAAGTCTGACTGCGGCGAGAAGGGCCTGTCCTGCCTGAGTGGGCTGTGCGTGGACCCCTGCGGCGCGGACTTTAAGAGCAACACGTCGGTCGGCTGCGACTACTGGGCCGTCGATCTCGACAACGCGCAGGTGCCATGCGGCCCAAAACTGTGCGACGCGCAGAACATGCAGTACTCGCTCATCGTGTCGAATACGAAGAACAAACCCGCGACCGTGACGGTGACCACGGGCGCCGGCAAGAGCGCGAAGTTCCAGGTGGCGCCGGGTGCCTTGACCGTCATCAACCTCCCAGGCGCGGCGCTGGGCGGCAAACCGCTCAACATCGACGGCAGCGGGATCAGCACCAACGCCTATCGCGTGCAGAGCAACGTGCCGATCGTGGCCTATCAGTTCAATCCGCTGCAGAACTACGACGTGTTCAGCAATGACGCGTCGCTGCTGTTGCCGACCAACGCGCTCGGCACCGAGTATTTCGCCATGAGCCGGCAGCAGAACTTCAACAACCTGCGCGGCTTCGTGACGATCGTAGCGACTGCCATCGGCAAGACGACGGTGACGGTGAAGGCGAGCTGCAAGACCCTCGCCGGCAAGGGCATCCCAGGCTTAGTTGCCGGGCAAATCGCGCAAGTGGCGCTGAGCATGGGTGAGGTGCTGAACATCGAGACCAACGAGATCGGCGCAGACCTGACGGGGACGTGGATCAAGTCGGACAAACCCGTCGCCGTCTTCGGCGGATCGGAGGGCGCCAACGTGCCCGACACCAACAAGTGCGTCATCCCCAAGGGCGCCACGCAGGGCACCTGTGCACACCAGGGCTGGCCTTGCACCTCCAACGTCGATTGCCCGGTCACCTGCTGCGCGGATCACCTGGAGGAGCAGCTCATCCCGGTCAAGTCTTGGGGGACGACCTACATCGCGAGCAAGTTGAAGCCGCGTGGCAAGGAGAAGGACGTCTGGCGCATCCTGGCCTCTGAAGACGGCACCCAGGTCAACACCGACCCGCCGCAGGGCATCATCCCGCTGCTCAATCGCGGTCAGTTCTTCGAGTTCGAGTCGATTGGCGATTTTGTCATCTTGGCAAGCAAGCCCATCATGGTCGGTCAGTTCATGGCGTCCGCGAACGCGCCCAACGCCAACAACGACACCTGCAGCGCGAAGTTCTCAGGCTCCAAGGTCTGCGGCTACCACATGAACCAGCTCGGCGAGCCCATCATGTGCATGAAGAACGCGGATTGCCCGAACATCAAGGAGCCGACCGACGCCAAGATCGGCGACCCGGCGTTCATCCTATCCTTCCCGGTGGATCGCTACCTCAAGGACTACGTCGTGCTGGTGCCGGACAAGTACAAAGAGAGCTATATCAATATCGTCAGCCCCGCCGGCACACAGGTGTTGATCGACAATCAGCCGACAAATCCGGCCGATTGGAGCGTGTTCTCCGGCGCCAAGTGGCAGGCGATTCGCATCGCGATCAAGCCCGGCACCCACGTGGTCAAGGCGACGGCGCCGGTGGGGCTGCTCGTCTATGGCTACGACAACTACGTGAGCTACGGCTTTCCTGGTGGCATGGCGTTGAAGTAGCACGCTCCACCACCTAGGCGCGACTGTTCCGATACCGCTCAAACACCTCGCGCGACGTGCGCTCAGGTCGGTAGCCAAAGCCGCGCTTGAGGCGATCGTTGTCCAGCACGGGACGGTGTTTGAGGAAGATGATCTGCTCCGGCCCCAGCTGGGTCAGCTTCCGCTCCGACAGCGCCGCGAGCCCTTTCTGCAGCACCACCTCCGGCACCGCAACGTAGCGCCGCCCCATGGCCGCGGCGATCTCACGCAGGGTCATGACGCCATCCGCGGTGAGGTTGTACGTCCCCGTCAGGCCTGTCTCAACGCCGCGCAGGATGCACGCCACGACGTCTTCGTCGGCGACGAAGCAGAAGGGCGTGTCCGAGCCGCGCACGCCCACCACGACCGGCCGCTCAAACATGGCGGTGATCTGGTTTCGCACCGCCGGCCCGAGCACCGTCGACACCCGAAACACCAGCTGGCCCAGCTCGGGATGCGCCGCGCGCGCCTCCGCCAGCAGCTCCTCCACGAGCCGTTTGTGCCAACTGTAGGCAAACACCTCATTGCCGCGCAGGGGGCTGTCCTCCTGCAACAAGGCCGCATTGTCGGCGTGATAGCCGTACGCCGCGCCGCTGCTGGTGTAGACGAATTGCGTCACCCCGGCCTCCACACAGGCCGCCACCACGTTCTGCGTGCCCGCCACGTCGACCTCGTACTGGAACGCTCGGGTGTCGCCGGGTCGCGGCGTCACGATCGCCGCGAGATGCACGACGGTGGTGATCCCGGCCTCCTTCAGCTGCGCGCCCAGGGTTGGATCTCGAATGTCCGACTCCAGGTAGCGCACCCCGTCAATCCGGGACGTTCGCGGCGTCGGACGCACATCCGTCGACACCACCTCCGCCACATCGGTCATGTTGACCAGGGCCGCGACGACCTGCTTGCCGACGTAACCCGACCCGCCCGTGACCCAGACCTTCTTGTTTGCCTCACTCATCGCATCCTCCTGCATCTGTCGTCGATCGACTCGCCAAGACGCATCGGTCTTTGGCGGCTGAGCACGGGATCAGCCCGCGGGTTCTGCGTGCATGTCCTGAAACGTCTTGAGCTCCGGCGCCCACAGGTGCGCGACGGGATCGACGTCGACATGCACCACAGCGGGCTTGCCCGACAGCACGCAGCGTTGCAGGGCCGAGCGCAGGCCAGCGGCGTCGGCCACACGCTCACCATGCGCGCCCATCGCCCGGCCAAGCTGGTCGAACGCGATCTCGTGCAGGTCGGCGTTGATGGTCTCTTCGGCCGAGAGCCGCTTGGTCAGCAGGGTCTTGAGCGGCTTGAGGTTGAACTGCTGGTTCATCTTGACCATGCCCCACTGCTTGTCACACAGCACCACCCAGATGACGTTCAGCTCGTTGCGGACCGCCGTCTCCACCTCCTGCTGATGAAACGCCATCGCGCCATCGCCGATGATGCAGACCACCGGCGCGTTGGGTCGCGCCACCTTCGCCGCCACGGCCTGCGACACGCCGGCGCCCAGCATGCCCATCTTCGGGGTCGTGATGACGCTGTTGTGGGTGCGCACCTCCCAGAAGAAGTTGCCCCAAATCGCTGTATTTCCGCCGTCGATCACCAGCACCGTGTCGTCACCGAGCACGGCTTGGCAGGTGCCGGAGACGTGGGAGGAGTGCAGCGGCAGCGTGTCTTTCTTGAGGAACTTGTCGAGCTGCGCGCGCCGCTTGGCCTTGGCCTTGCGCAGGCGCTCCAGCCACTTGGTGCGCTCAGCCCGCGCCGGGGCGAGGGGGCCGCGCTTCTGCTCGGCCAGCACCGCGTCGAGAAACACCCCGACGTCCGCCTGAATCGCTAGATCCACCGGGCGATTGTTGCCGATGACGTCGCCGTCGATGTCGACCTGGATCACCAGCTGATCGTCCGGTTTGGCCCAATACGGCGCTTTGCCCCAGAAGTCGGTCTCACCGAGCCGAGAGCCCAGCACCAGGACGAGATCCGCTTCGTTCCGCGCCTGCTTGAGCGGCCCGACGTAGCACATCGACAGTGAGTTCGGGTGCCGCTCATCCACCGTCGCCCGCGCCGCCCAGCTGGTCGTCAGCGGCGCCTCGAGGGCCTCCGACAGCGCCTCAAGCTGCGCGAATGCGCCGGCGTGCAGCACGCCTGATCCGGCGTGAATCAGGGGTCGTTTGGCGCGCTTGAGCATGGCCACTGCCTCCGTCACCTGCGCGGCCGACACGGCCATCGGCGCCGTGACCCGAGACATCCCAGCGGCGCGGAACCAACGCTCATCGATCTCCACCACGCCGTTCATCACGCTCTCAGGCACATCGAGATGCACCAGCCCAGGCCGACCGCTCCAGCACGCACGCAGGGCCTTGCGCGTCAGCTCGGCGAGTCGCTCCACCGACGGCACGGCGATGCTCAGCTTGCTCATCGCCCCGATAACCTGGGTCTGCGGGAAGTACTGGAACGTGCCGCCCCGCTCCGGGTAGCTGATCCCGGTGCGCCGCGAGCTCGTGATCAGCAGCACGCGGTTGCCCTCCGCCTGCGCCACAGCCACCCCCGGCAGCGCGTTGGCCACGCCAGGGCCATTCGAGGCCATACAGACCCCGAGCCGCCCCGTCAGCCGCGCGTAGGCCCCGGCCATGTGCACCGCGCAGCTCTCGTGGCGTGGCGTCGTGAGCTGGACGTCGTGGCGCCGGAAGGACTCGTAGAATCCAAAGTAGGTGCCGTCAATAATACCGAAAATCTGGTCCACGCCCTCGGTCTTGAGCAGGCGGGTGATGATCTCTCCGCCCTTGATTGTCGGGGCGCGCTTCAACTTAGTGGCGATCTGCATCGGGTCCTCCAATAGGTGGGTACGTGTTGGCACCTCGCTGGGTACGTCGTCGATCTAGCCATTTTTAACCGACCGGTCAAACCTTTTGGTTACATCGACCGGTTTGACCATGCGGTTGAAAAGCGGACTAAAAGTGTGCACAATCCCCTGGTTCGCGGTTCAGGGCGACAATGGGAGGTTGGACATGGCGCGTGGCCGGACGATCGAAAAAGTGGATCACGCGGGCAGGCAGGGGCGGATTCTCGACGCGGCCGACGCGGTTTTTGGCGAGAAGGGCTACGACGCCGCCACCGCACGGGATATCGCGGCGCGTGCGGGCGTGAACAAAGCGTTGATCTTCTACTACTTCCGCAGCAAGGATGGTCTCTTCGAGCACGTCTTGGAGCGCTACTACGAGGCCCATTCTGCGGCGTTGAAGACGGCGTTCGCCACCGAGGGGCCGGTCTCGGAGCGACTGCATCGCCTGATCGACGCCTACGTCGACTTCATCGACACGAACCGGCGCTGGCCGCGCTTGGTGCAGGGTCAGGTCTGTGGCGAGGGCCTCCACTTGGCGCTGATCGCCCGCAATCTGGCGCCGATGTACCGCTGGGTGGAGGAGGCGCTGGCCGAGGTGGCGCCGGAGAGTGGCCCGCTAGCGGCGCGGCAGTTCTTCCTGACG